>CAYXPD010000107.1:0-4799 GCA_964466995.1 uncultured Thermoplasmata archaeon
CCACTGGTCTCCGGGTTATGAGCCCGACGGAATATCCTGGCTATCCTACCCCGCTATTTTGCATTTGAAACTCAAAACTCAATTCTGGGAATTTTCATACATATATGTTTCTTATAAATTTTTCCTTGAATTCAGGTACGCTTGAACCACTTTTCGATCTCTTTTTCGGAGAAGCTGACGATAGTTGGTCTTCCATGTGGACAGGTATAGGGATTCTCCATCTTTCCCAGCTCTTCCAATAATCGCTTTGCGTTCGTGATGGAAAGTTTATCACCTGCGGTGACGGAATCATGACATGCCATGTACTTTATCATCTCTTCCTTCCTTTCCTCAAGAGAGTTGCTGTTCCAATCGCTGAGTTCATCGAGTACGGAGTGAAGAACTTCTTTTTCCTGCACCTCTCCGAATATCACCGGGACTCCCCTGATCCTGAAAGTGGTCTTTCCAAAGTGATCTATTTCAAATCCGAGTCTATCGAGAAGTTCTTCATTAGCTCTCAACAAAGCAGCTTCCTCCGGTTTTAATTCTACATTTTTTGGAGATACAAGTTTTTGACTATCAATCTCGTCTTTAACCTTCTCTTTAAGATTTTCATAATTTATCCTCTCATGAGCAGCATGTTGATCAACGACCGCCATCCCGGACGGTGTCTCAACCACAATATAAGAATCTTTTAGGATGCCTACAACGCTCATATGGGAAAGTTTCGATTCTTTCACCTCTCTTTTTTCTTCGATCCCTAATCTAGATTGTTTTCCTGCGGATAACTCTTCCGTATCTTTTTTCTCTTCAACGCCTTCATCGATGTCCATCTTCTCCTTTTCAGCTGATTTATCAGGTACCAAGTCCTCTTTCAAAAGTGCCTCATTGACTGCTTTAGCTACTCTCTCCTTTACTTTTTCCGTCTCTAAAAACCGTATCTTGGTCTTGGTCGGGTGAACATTGACGTCTATCTTTGTGGGATCTATCTCTATGTCGAGAAAGGCTAGGGGATATCTTCCTTTTTTAAGTAGAGTCTCAAATCCATCTACGATGCCGTTTTTGAGAACGTTGTTCTTCACGAATCTCGAATTTACATAGGTAAAGATATGTTTTCTATTCGACCGAGTTATCTCAGGTTTGCTCACGAACCCTCTTATTGAAAAATCATCAAATTCCTTTTCAACATTCACCATCTTCTTTGCGATCTCCTTCCCATAGATAGATTTTATATTTTCCAACATCGAAGAGGATTTTGGAACGAAGGTCAATTCGTTCCCATTGTGTGAAAGTGAGAATTGAACTTCGGGATTGGCTATGGCGTTACGAGTAACGACTTCGCTGATTTGCGAAAGTTCCGTGTTCGTCTTCTTCAGGTATTTTTTCCTCGCAGGAGTGTTGTAAAAAATATCCTTGACCTCTATCGAGGTCCCTACGGCACAACCAGTCTCCTCTATATTCTTGATATCGCCTCCCTCAAGAACTATCTTAGTCCCTTCGACCTGGTTCTCTGGTTTAGTCTTGGCCGTTACCTTCGAAACCGCAGCTATACTCGGTAGCGCTTCACCTCTAAAACCCAAACTGCTCAGATCATCAAGGTCCTTGATATCTTCTATCTTGCTCGTAGCGTGTTTTTTAAAGGCTAATTCAACTTCTTCTTTTGTCATCCCAGAACCGTTATCTTTCACCTTTATCCTCTCTTTACCTCCCTTTTCCACTTCAACCGTTATTTCGTCAGCCCCTGCATCTAATGAGTTCTCAATAAGTTCCTTAACCACCGATGCCGGCCTCTCGATCACTTCGCCCGCGGCTATCTGATTCACGGTCTGCTCCGATAGTATTTTGATCTTTCCCACCTTCATTCCTCCTCCAAATCTTTTTTGAGTTTCCAAAGTTCGTTCATAGCATCCATAGGAGTCATATTCTCTACATCTATCTTTTTCAATTTCTCCACGACGGGATGAGATTCAGATGTCGTCCCTTCTCCACTTTCTGGATCGAAGACCATCTGGGTGAATTTGGGACCGTCATGTTTTTCCATCTTTATCTTATGATCCTCTTCTATCTGACCGAGAACCTCATTAGATCTCTCCACAACTGGATCTGGAAGTCCAGCTAGAGAGGCTACATGGATGCCGTAACTCTCGTCGGTACTGCCTCCTCTCACCTTCCTCAAAAATTTGATCTCACCGCCTGTATCTTTAGCAGCTACGTGAAGATTTTTGACTTGATCTAGAGACTTCTCCAATTCGGTTATTTCATGATAATGCGTCGCGAACAAAGTCTTAGCTCCGATCTCCCTACAGATGTATTCAGTTACGGCCCATGCTATACTAAGTCCATCAAAAGTGCTGGTTCCGCTACCGATCTCATCTAAAAGTATCAGACTATCTTCTGAAGCACTATGTAGTATGTTCGCAAGTTCCACCATCTCGACCATGAATGTAGATTGTCCCTTGGTAAGGTCGTCTAAAGCACCTACTCTTGTAAAGATACGATCTACCACACCTATCTTAGCTTCTTCAGCTGGAACAAAACACCCGACTTGGGCCATCAGAGTTATCAGTGCGATCTGACGCATGTAAGTGGATTTCCCTGACATGTTAGGACCAGTGATGATCAAGAATTGATTGTTCATATTGTCCAACTCGCCGTCATTGGGTACGAAGTTCTCCTCTATTGTGGTCTCCACCACAGGATGCCTGCCCTCTTTTATCTCTATCTTTCCTTTTGGGAATACCTCAGGTCGATTGTAGTTATTCCTTATGGCGACTTGAGCGAAGGTGGTCAACACATCCAACTCAGCAATAGCTCCAGCTGTTTTCTGAAATCTTTCGGCTTCAGCGCCGACGTCTTCTCTCACCTCTTTGAAGATCTCGTATTCAAGGGCTTCCATCTTTTCTTCAGAACTTATTATCTCCTCTTCCTTATTCTTCAATTCTTCGGTATAATATCTCTCAGCATTTTTCAATGTCTGCTTTCTCGAATAATGTTCGGGAACCTTGTCGGTTTTTGATTTTGGCACCTCTAAATAATAGCCGTGTACCTTGTTGTACCCGACCTTCAATTTATCTATCCCGGTCTCTTCTCTCTCTTCTCTTTCCAATGAATTTATCCATTCTTTCCCTGCTTGAGCTTTTTTCTTAAATTCATCGAGCTCTTCATCAAAACCGTCTTTTATTATGCCGCCCTCTTTGACTGTTGCAGGTGGATCTTCTACAATCGCAGATCCTATCTTTTCCCTTATCTCATCTAAAGTATCGATGTCTTCATAGACATCTCTCAACTTACTTTCTCCGTTCTTTTCCATCCCCTTCTCCTCTAACATCTTCTCTATAGAAGGTATCTTAGAGAGCGCATCTTCTATCGAAAGAAGGTCTCTCGCATCGGCATTACCATACACGACTCGACTGATCAACCTTTCTAAGTCGTAAAGACCGTCCATCTCTTCGCGAAGATCGTCCCTCAAAAACATGCTGTCGGTCAATATTTCCACTGCATCAAGTCTAGAGTTTATCCTATCTAGGTCTAGAAGAGGCTGCTGAAGCCAATTTCTCAACTTTCTAGAGCCCATGGCTGTAACAGTTTCGTCAAGAACGCTCAAGAGCGTACCTTCCTTACTCCTATCACGAAGACTTTGAAATATCTCAAGATTTTTCAATGTGGTAGCATCAAGGGTCATGTACTGGTCTGGAGAGTAAAACCGCAGTCTTTTGATATAGTCCATCGTTCTTTTTTGGGTCTCTTTAAGGTAATCGAGTATAGCTCCGGCGGCTTTGACCGCCAAGTTCTTTTCTTTCAAACCGAGAGGTTCGAGGGAATTGGAAGAAAAGTGATCTAGCAATTGGCTCTTGGCAGTGTGGAAGGCATCTTCACGATGTGTATGGATCATCATCTCGTTCTCTTGTTTCAAATCTTCAACAAAATCCTCATCATCGTAGAGAGTATTCGGAAGGATACACTCGGTCGGTTCGTACCGCAGGATCTCAGAAAGCAGGTCTTCCTTTCCCTCGAGTTGAGTCACGAAGAAATCGCCGGTTGAAACATCTACGATAGATATACCGTAAAAGTCAGTATTCGAACCGCTCTCTTGTGCATAGATGCAGGTCAAAAAATTGTTCTCTGACCCCTCGATCATCCCATCATCTATCACAGTACCTGGAGTGACGACTCTCACTACCTCTCTATCTACGATCCCAGTGGCCTCGTCTGGATCCTGCGTTTGTTCAGCGATAGCGACCGTGTATCCCTTGTTTATCAGCCTTTGCAGATAGCTTTCCACGGAATGGTAGGGGACACCAGCCATCGGGGTTGGATCATCTCCATTTTTGTCTCTGGAAGTAAGGGTGATATCTAACTCTTTAGATGCTAGCTTTGCATCTTCGTCGAACATTTCATAAAAATCTCCCATCCTGAAGAAGACTATCGAGTCTGAATATTCGTTCTTGATCTCATAATATTGTTCCATCATCGGAGTCAGATCGCTCAAGTCTTCTATACCTCCTATATTTTAGGTGCTTTTCGAGTAAAGATGGATTGAAACTAGTGTATATTAAATCTTTTCGAGAACTGGTCAAGGACTACTTGATCTGTTTTGGATAAAATGTTATTCATTACTCAATGATCGTATCTTTTCTTTAGGGTCATCACTTTTTGCGAGTTCTTTTTTAATTTCATATACGTGGTCAAACATATTTTTCTCTCCATGCACACTCTTCCAGTAAAAGGCTTCGTCTTTAGAACCTTCTGTGATTAGTACATAGACTTTACCTATATTTCCATCTCTTCCGGTCCTACCCTTTCGCTGTATTGATCTTATC
>CAYXPD010000108.1:0-4752 GCA_964466995.1 uncultured Thermoplasmata archaeon
CAGAAGGATGCTGTATAGGTTTGTAAAGATGATGAGAGAAGAACAGAACGACCCTTCACTGACCATCAAACTCAATAGGATTTTGATAGCGGCTCAATTGTCAAAAAAAAGAGGCGAGAGTATTAGATTAGATGAAATCAAATTATGATTCAGAGGGATACGATGTCAGAGATCTGGCCAGATAAGTTTTTGCTCGAGGGTAAAACTGCGGTAGTCACGGGAGGCGCCGGGCTGATCGGAGAGGAAGTGGTGAGAGCTTTAGCTCAGGCGAAAGCTAAAGTTATGATAGCTGATCTAGACGATGAAAAAGGGAAAGAATTGGAGAAAAGGCTATCTGAAGACGATCTTAACGTCTCTTTCAAAAAATTGGATATAACTGATGAAGACTCTATAAAAGAAACGATTGATTCAGCGGAAAAGAAGTACGATGATATAGACATCTGGGTCAACTGTGCCTATCCCCGAACAAGCGATTGGGGTGAAAAATTCGAAGATGTAAGTTACGAGTCGCTTAAGAAAAACGTCGATATGCACTTGAACGGTTATTTTCTATGCTGCCAAAAGATCGCTGAATATATGAAAGAAAAAGAAGAGGGAGTGATCATCAATTTCGGCTCCACTTACGGCGTTGTAGGTCCAAGATTCGATATCTATGAAGGAACGGAGATGACGATGCCCGCTCCATATGCCGCGATAAAGGGAGGTATCATCAATTTCACACGATATCTAGCCACTTACTACGCACCTCATAACGTGAGAGCAAACGCGATATGTCCAGGAGGCGTATACGATGGACAGGATGAAGATTTCGTGAAAAGATACAATGAAAATACTCCTCTTGGAAGGATGGCAGACCCGGAGGAGATCGCAGGACCTGTACTTTTCCTTTGTTCTGATGCCGCTTCTTACATAACTGGCGAGATATTGATGGTAGATGGAGGTTGGACCACTTGGTAGATAAAGTTATAGATATAAGTGAGAAAAAAATCGGAAAAGATCATCCGAGTTTCATAATCGCCGAAGCGGGAGTGAACCACAACGGAAAGCTAGAATTAGCAAAGAAACTGGTCGATGAAGCTAAAAAAGCCGGTGTTGATGCAGTCAAGTTTCAAACCTTCAAAGCCGAAGATCTTGTCACTAAAGAAGGTAAAATGGCGGATTATCAAAAAAAGAATCTTGGTGAAGAGAAAAGCCAATACGAGATGATAAAAGAGAGGCAATTAGGATATGATGAGTTCAAAGAGTTGAAGAGATACTGTGATGAGAAAGACGTATTGTTTTTATCCACACCTCACACAGGTGATGCAGCAGATTTTTTGGAAAGATCGGTTCCCGCTTTCAAAATAGGATCAGGAGATCTGACCAATCTGCCCTTTTTAGATAAGATCGCGAAAAAAGGAAAACCGATCATACTTTCTACAGGTATGGGAACTCTAGGCGAGGTTGAAGAAGCTGTAGAGGAAATCAAAAAAACAGGTAATGAGGACCTGATTTTATTGCATTGCGTGACTGACTATCCAGCTTCCATAGAAAATATCAACTTGAACGCCATGTTGACTTTGAAAGACTCTTTCAAAACGTTAGTTGGATACTCAGACCACACTTTGGGTGTCACAGCTCCTTTAGCCGCTGTAAGTCTAGGAGCGACGGTCATAGAAAAACACTTCACCTTGGATAAAAATATGAAAGGGCCCGATCATAAAGCATCTCTAGAACCGGAAGAACTGAAAGATATGGTTAAAAAAATAAGAGATCTTGAAAGTGCTTTAGGAGACGGCATAAAAAGGCCTACTGAAAACGAAGAAGAAATAAAAAGAGTCGCGAGAAAAAGTATCGTCGCCAACAAAAGAATATCAAAAGATTCTGTATTAGAAAGAGATATGTTACATATCAAAAGACCAGAATCTGGTATAAAACCAAAACATCTAGAAAAATTGATCGGACGAGAAGTTAAGCGAGATATAGAAAAGGACGAATCGATCCGATGGGATATGATAAAGTGAGCAGGAAGATCATATACATCACGGGAACCAGAGCGGATTACGGTCTGATGAAAAGAGTTCTGGAGAAGATCGATTCTCATCCCGACCTTGATCTGGAGATTATCGCGACTGGGATGCATCTTTTAGAAGAATTTGGTCACACCATCGATGAGATCGAGAAAGACGGCTTTAAGATCCACAAGATCTTGTCAACATTTGAACGAGATGATAAGATGTCTATGGCTTTCTTCATCGGTGATTTTATCAAAAAATTATCTTCAAAAGTAGAAAAGATCGATCCCGATTTCATTTTGTTATTAGGCGATAGGGCAGAGATGTTGGCGGGAGCGATAGTTGGCTGTTATATGTCTATAGCTAACGTTCACCTTCACGGTGGAGAGATCACTTCAACTGTGGATGAGATGGCAAGACATGCTATAACCAAACTTTCCAACCTACATCTTCCAGCTAATCAAAAAAGCGCTGAAAGGATCAAAAGGATGGGCGAAAACCCGGAACATGTACGTGTTGTAGGAGCTCCGGGATTAGATTTCGTCCTAAATGAAGATCCTATCCCTAAAAAAGTTCTTGAAAGTAGATACGAGATCGATCTTTCAAAACCTTTGATATTGGTTATCCAACATCCTGTGACGATGGAAGTTGAAAGAGCTGGAGAACAGATGAGGAAAACCTTGGAAGTTATCAAAAGATTGAAGCATCAGACCATTCTGATCTATCCTAACGCTGACGCCGGCGGAAGAAAGATGATAGAAGAGATAAAAAGATACGAGGACTTGGATTTCATTTCAACTTTTAAGAATATACCCCGAGAGGATTACATCAGCCTTATGAGAAACAGTTCCGTATTGGTAGGAAACTCCAGTAGCGGGATTATAGAAGCCCCTTCTTTAAATTTACCAGTAGTGAACATTGGAACTAGACAGAAGGGAAGAGAGCGCGCGGAAAACGTGATAGATGTCGAGTATGACCAACGAGAGATAGAAGATGCGATCGAAATATCTCTATCCGATGAAAAGTTTAATAGTAAGATAAAACATATAGATAATCCGTACGGGGACGGGAGAACTTCGGAGAGGATCACTGAGATATTGTCAAATATAGATATCAACGAAGAACTCTTGCAAAAGGAACTCAAGTTTGACTGAAACAAAGGGTGAATATATGGATATTAATATAGCATATGCAGGAGATAGAAAGATTGCAGTAGATCTGTTGAGATTCATCTTAAAAGAAGGTGTAAAACCAAAAGCTCTTTTCGTATCTTCAGATAAAAAGGCTTCACACGATGATGAATTGATAGAACTTTGCAGTCACCTAGATAACTCAAAGATATTTAGAGGAAAAGAGTTCAAAGAAGAAAATAGTGTTGAAGAACTAAAAAGCTTAAAGTTAGATTATATCATCTCGATCCATTTTCCCTACATATATCCAAAAGATATCTTAGATTTACCGGCACATGGAGTCATCAATCTTCATCCAGCCTATCTACCGTTCAACAGAGGATGGCATACCCCGACTTGGGCGATATATGAAGACACGCCATACGGAGCAACAATGCATTTCATGGATGAAGATGTAGATTGTGGAGATATCATCAGTAGGGAGAAAGTAGAAAAGAAACCTGAAGATACAGCGAATTCCTTATATAAAAAAGTTCTAAACGTGGAAAAAAAACTATTCAAAGATACTTGGAAAGACCTAATCAATTTTGAATATGATAGGATCCCACAAGAATTAGATAGAGGAACAAAACACCATAAAGAAGGAATAAAGAAAATCCAGAGATTGAAGCTAGATGAAAAAGTCAAAGTCGAAGAGTTGATCAGAAAATTGAGAGCTCTAACCACTAACAAGATATCTGAAGCAGCATATTTTGAAAAAGAAGGTGAAAGATATCGTGTTCAGATAAATATAGAAAAGGAGGATTGATCATGGATATACCACTATTTGAGATATATTGGGACGAGAATGATATCCAAGCTGTAAAAGAAGTAATCTGTTCTGGTATGCACTGGTCTTCGGGAGAAGGGATAAAAAAATTTGAAGATCAGATATCACAATACTTAGATACCAAATATTGTGTCACTTTTAATTCTGGTGGAACGGCATTGCATTCTTTGATGAAAGCCTATGATTTCGGCCCTAGAGATGAAGTGATAGTCCCATCTTTTACCTTCATAGCTACCGCGTATGCTCCGATGTACGTTGGCGCTAAGCCAGTTTTTGCCGATATAGAAAAAGAAACTTTTGGGCTCGATCCTGAAGATGTCAAAGAGAGGATAACGTCTAAAACTAAAGCAATAATGCCTATCCATTACGGTGGGATGCCCTGCCAAATTGATGAACTTAAAAGTATCGCTGATGACAACGACCTTCTGTTGATTGAAGATGCGGCTGAGGCCTTGGGGGCGGAATTAAACGGTAAAAAAACTGGAACCTTTGGAGATTCAGCTATGTTCAGTTTTTGCCATAATAAGATCATCACAACAGGTGAAGGAGGATGCGTGGTCACTGAAGATGAAGATTTGTATGAAAAATTAAAGATGTTCAGGTCATACGGAAGGACGGTAAACGGAGATTATTTCACCAATCCAGAAAATATAGATTACAAAGAGATAGGACATAATTATAGGATGTCCACTTTCCAGGCATCTCTCGGTTTATCTCAGATCGGTAAAATAGAAAAAGCTATCAAACTTCGAAATGAGAGAGCGGATCGCTACAACAGAGGATTAAAAGACCTAGACAG
>CAYXPD010000109.1:0-4689 GCA_964466995.1 uncultured Thermoplasmata archaeon
ACTTCACCTAAGGTGATCTTACTTTCAACGGTTCCGTTGTAAAACATGATGCCTTCAGGACCGTAAAAATTTCCATCTCGATCTTCATGAAATTCATAAGTTGTCCTGTTCCACGTATCTCCTACCTGGAATGGAAAATTGAAGTCAACTCTAGGTGGATGGAAGAACGTCATGCCTCCTCCTTCAGGATCTTCGAGTATGAGTGAGAGAGAATCCTTCTCATAATAATAGTCCAACCTTCTCTCTCCCTGCCTAGCAACATGGTAAGATTCTTCGTATTCAACATCCTCTTCCGGGTGGTCGGGTTCTATAGGTATATCGGTACTTCTCACGGTATCATAAAGGTAGCGCCAATCATCAGGATCTGCACCCATCCGAGCTTCATATTCCCACATATATCCCTGCTTCCATTCCGGTGCCTCTACAACTTCATCATCATCAGCTGAAGAGATATCTGTAGAAATATGAACAAAGCCCATCGTAACCATCGCAAAGGAAACGAATATCACTGATATCTTGAGTATGTTGCCTTTATTAGTGTTCATAATTTTAAAACGAAAAATCCTGCATAAAAACTTTTCCGTCGATTGAAAGAAAAAGATCGAATTAAGAGCCAAATTATATTTTGTTATACGCTCATGCAACGGAGATGACTCGATGATCTTTGCACATTATTTATGTGTGCATACCTAATCCTCTAAAAATTGGATGACTTTCCCTAGAAAACACATCTTAGTTCTTGAGCGCCAATATATCCTTTCCTCCTTTCTAAATACCCTAAATCCTTTGGAGATATTACGGATATACCTCTCTAATCTTCTTTCGATGATAAGATCTTCAACATTATAAACATTGACAAGAATAAACCAAAAGAGAAGACCACCATCAAGATAGTTTCTATCTGCCCACTTGTCTCTAAAGACCCATACATACCCATCATCGAGGCGAGAAAAGACAAAACTGCTCCAAGAAGGAGGTTACCCAGCATCTGATAAGAGGTGTCTTTTCTCAATCTGTTTACTCTTCCTTCATCAGGTCCTTTTATAGAATTTTCTTCTATCATATCGATCAGCATCAGATGTCTACCGAAAGACCAGATTATGATGAAGAGAAACAAAAGTCCTATCAATTTTAATAGGGTCAAGATATTAAAAGGCACATTTCCGTTTATCAGAAAATAGGATATTATCAATACGAATATCCCGGCATCGAGTGCGATAGGACTCTTTTTAAAATATCCGATCAAAGAGACAGGCGAAACGATCAAGGGAAGGTACCAGAATTCAGAATGTAGAGAGAGCAAACTAGCCGAGATGACCAAAGATAGCAGTATTACTGAATAAAGGATATTCACATTTTTTCTTTGTATCTTAACACCTCCTTTAGAGCAGGTTCTAACGGTGTGTTAGGATCCCAATCAACAACCACGGTATCATAACTCCAAAGCTTTTCGATAACATTTTTCCTCTGAGTTTCGTAAAGCCCTTCAGCGAGCTCATCGTAACTTCCCAATATATCTCTTTGAACTCTGAGCGGATCAGGAGAGATGACCATCACTTCATATTCTTTCCTAGATAGATCTACTATAGTCTCACTGAATTCAGGAACAGTCAAAGGTGAAATGAAGATGAGTAGGCTCTTTCTCGGGAAAAAATCTTCCAAAAGCCATTTTACACCTTCTAGCCCCCAAGAGCCGCCTTCTTCAAATTGTGTCAAATAGGACATTATCTTGTGATAGTGATTTTTTCCTGTTCCAGGATATACCCAATTCAAATATTCCCCTGAAACGATGAGTCCCACACGATTTCGAGCCGAAAGTATTGTGGATGCGAGGGAAGCGGCTGCGTTGACCGAAGCTCTCAGAGTGTTGTGTCTCTTTGTACCTACCGTTCCCTTCTTGTACCCATCCACGATCAAGATGACATCTCCAGATTTTTCACCTTCGAACTCATTAGTCATGGGGGATAATTGCTTTGCAGTGGCTTTCCAATTAATATTTCTAAGTTCGTCCCCTGGATTATATTCCCTGATCGAATAGAATTCGCTTCCGATACCGATACTCTTGGATTTTATCTCTCCCATCCAGAACTTAGTATAACTGGGATGGATGTCTACACTCTGCATCTCTTCAACAATGGGGAGCACTCTAAAATACATCTCCTCTCCGGTAAAAATCTTCTCAGAAAAAAAGTTGAGCGGATCCCTATATTTGACCTCTACAGGACCCAACTTTACTTTGCCAGTAACTGGACATGATATCCTGTAATTCAATTCTTTCTTTTCCTTTTTCCCAATATTCAAAATCTTACGATTACAACCTTTAACCATCTCAACATGTGAAGGAAGGATGTCCTCGACCTCAAGGAAAAGAGGTCGGTTTGCCTTGTTTTCAATGTGTATAGTTATATCTATCTCATCGTCAATGTACACTTCTCTCTCCTTGTCAGATTCTCGCGATATATCAACTTTCAGATCACCAGATGGCTTTACTTTAGCCGAAATCACCAAGAGCGCGAGTGAAGATATAGTCAATGAAAAGAACGCCCAACTCTCAGCGATCAAATTACCGAGGATTATCCCAGCGATCGCTAAATTGATCAGAAAGGCGAATGTTTTATTCATCTTCAACTTATCTTCACCTCTAGGATTAGTAGGTCACAAGTGCTATCATCCATGTTTTAGCCCCATTCATTTATTTTTTGGATTATCTTTCTCACATTTCTTTTATATTCTTTTTTGTACTTATCCTTATCTTTTTCCTCAGGAGATAAAGACACCGCTTTGCTACCCATCTCTTGAGAAGCTGCCTTACTATCTTTCTCTAAAGACAATATGAAATCAGAGATCATGTCGTCCTGAACGACCTTGCGAAATTCTTTAGGATTTCTCATCAATTCTCTTACTCTTTCCGTCGTAAGATCCTCTTTCTCTTTCAATTTGATGATGAAGATATCTTTTATCTTTTCATGAAGGATCTCTTGACTCGTTGTCTTTCCCTCAGAAGCTCTTTCCAACAGAGTTGATATCTCTTTGACTTGTAGATTCGTACTATCATTTAGATCTTGTTTTTGCTCACGGACATCAGATTTTTCCGTAATACTCGAAGTCCAAGTGACCAACATATAGGCAAGTACTACCAGTATGACCAATCCAGTTATTCTCGATAGAGCCGCACTAAGTTCAGTTTCTCCAGTGGTAAAAATCAGAAAAAAAGCCAATAACACGACTACAAGAAGGTAGAGGAGACTATTTTCGCTGTCTAGGTCAAACATATTTCTTTTTTTCTCCGTTATCTTTCCTGCATAGCTGCTTGATTTATTCATATTAACTCATCCCTAAGAGCTTTTAGATCTTTTATCACGTCCTGCTTATCCCTCTCCATCAACTTATGGGAGCTGTACCTAGCCAATTCGAATATCTCACGAATCCGAGATATATTTGAAGATGGGACCTCTAGAGTTTCATTTGCAGCTCGTTCGAACTCTCTAGGTGTCATGTACTCCTCATCAGAGACGCCTTCCTCCTCCAAAATCAAAGACATGTGTTTGTAACAATTCAATATTGTTGATTCGATATCTTTCCCCTCGTAGATATCGCTGATAGCTTTTTCCACGGTTGAGGATATATCGCTTTCAATGGTCTCTTCCTCTTCTTTTTTGAAATATTCTATAAGCTCGAATATATCATATCTTTGATACAGGAAAAAACCGAGAGCAAAGATCGAGACCAATATGAAGATATATAGACCCAAAAGACTTTCCTCGCCTGTAGTCGGTCTGACCCCTGCCGGGGTTTCGTCGGCACCTATAAAGATGAAGTAAAAGATAGCAACTCCTAGAGAGATATAAGCACCAAACAACCCCGTCGCCATCTTTTTACTTATGAATCCTTTCCATAAAGCTAAAGAGATCAAAATAAAACCAGAAAATATAAGAAGTAGATAAAGAGCGGTTAGAAATTCGTAAAATACAGGGATCGTTAGGAAGATAAGGGCAGAACTGAATATAAGGAAAAACATCCGGGTCCTAGCTTCCCAAAATATGAATACAGGGATAGCAAAAACGACGATTATAGATATCCAAGTGACACCCATACCCAGATCTAAAGCTACTCCCCCACCATTTTCGAACCGAAAGGTCATCATATTCCCTGCTAACCATGAACCTAGCAAAAAGAGGATGAATATGACAAAAACTGACCTTCTCCTTTCCAGGGTTATACCTCCATTCTTATGAGCTCATCAGAGTAGCCTCCTTAAAAGTTTTTTGATATAAATTTGATTACATACTGAAACAACAAAACTTCCTCTCTATGAGTTCGTCTACATGAAAGATTCTCTTTATCTTTTCAGAAATCAGTTACATATTATGGTAAAGACACGAATTTTTGTACTTTTTAGTGTCTTTTACTAGTTGTGGAGGATTATCATCCTCCTTTCAATTCGGTCAAAGACCTCGTGATGTGGATGTTGGAACTTTGATTCAAAAAATTCCAACTTTCACTATATTTAATGCAGTCAAATGACTTAGTCATTCATTTATCGAAAAAGTGGAACTGTGGATCTACTGGGATACTGTAGGTCCTCGTTGATAGCATGTTATCCAACTCCTTATTTAACCGATTGTGTTGACTTTATTTTGAAATTTTGGCATAGTAGTTAGAGAATACCTTCCTGCTTATTTCCATATG
>CAYXPD010000110.1:0-4685 GCA_964466995.1 uncultured Thermoplasmata archaeon
TCCAACCACCCCAAGTATAGCATACTGGAGATAATTTTCCTTACCATATTTAAATACTAAAAGCATACCGGCGGTGAAAACGAGGATCACAGCAACATAAATGAGAGGATTAGTTGGATCATCTACATCTTCACCGAAAGCTTGATACTCCTCAGGATAAGTTTGGACGACATTCAAAGCAAGCATATGGGTGATTACCAACATGCAGATTATCGCTATAGCGGGTAGATGTTTACGTTTTATTTCGAACATTTTTTTCTTACCACAAATGTCTTATTTATCGACAACTGTTCCGAAGGCCAGATTTCCAGTAGTATTGTTTATCCTTACTTTTACTTTATCGCCCTTAGTGGTCCCCGGAACATATATGGTGTAACCTCCTTTTTTAGCCATACCGTCTCCTTCTTTTCCGATATCCTGTATCATGAGTTCATATATCTGACCCTCTTCAATCTTATCAGACTTTGCTGAAGAAGTAGATTTGCTTTGCTTGCCTCTTATGGGACCGTGAGCTCCACAGGCATCGCACTTGATTATCTCGACTCTATCTTCTTTCACCAATCTAGTATCAGGTCTTCCACATTCTGGACATAGCACATATTTCTCTACATAATCCTCGATCTTATTCCTGATCTTACTAGAATTTATTTTACCTTTGAAAACTACTCTTCCATTCTCTCTTTCACCGGCTGTTCCAAGTTCTCCTAGGAGGAATTTCAAAAAATTTTCAGGAGATCTATTTATCTGATCTGCTATATCAGTAAAATTCTTGAAAATGGTCGTATTTCCTTCTTGAAGTATATCTAAATCAGGTATCTCGAATCTTTCGTGTTCTGATATCTCATCAGGTATCTTATCTCTAGCGGTTTCTAAAAGATCGTCATAATTTTCGTATGATTTATTTTCATCTGGAGTGTTCGATTTATCGGACATATGTTGTGATAATCGTATATGGTTTAAAAAGATATTGGTTTCAAATTTTCTGCATTCATCATTCTATGGAATAAATATTTGATCCTTAAGAGGATAGATTTTTTATACTCATAACGAGGTATTTTCCCGATGGAAATGTATAACAAGATAATCCTACCCACGGATGGATCTAAATGTGCGATGAAAGGCGTACAAGAGGGACTTGAGTTCGGAGAAGAACTCGGAATCAAAGTTATAGCTATTTATGTTGTGAACACCTCTGAATTTGAGTCCCTCCATCATGAGAGTATAAAAGCTTCTGCAAAGAGCGGTCTTAAAGAGAAAGGGAAAAAAGCATTAGACGCTGTAAAGGAGGCTGCTGAAGGAAGAGATATAGAACTTGAGACGAAGATAGTCTCTGGAAAACCCTACAAAAAAATAACAGACCTAGCAGATAAAAATGATATAATTTACATAAGTACCCATGGTCTCTCCGGATTCAGCAATCTTTTCTTAGGGAGCACAACTGAACGGGTTCTGAAAAACACTGAAGCTACAGTGGCAGTGGTAAATGGAAAGTAGAGCGAAAATCGGTTACTCAACTTTTTCTGTCTTCTTTCTGCACGGAGTCGGTAACTTCATAGAAGCTTTCCTGAGAGCTTCTTTCGCAACTTCAACTCCGTCATCCACCCATATCTTGACTATCTCTTGATCTTGGTTCACTCTTGCTGCATTACCGACTTTCTTCCCGAATGATCTCCTCATACCTTCGGATAGTCTATCTGCACCAGCTCCAGTAGCTTGCTTGTTTTCTCTCAACACGTGATGAGGATAGATAAGAATTTTAGCCTTAAAGTTATCTTCGCCTAGACCTTTCGTAAGAACTCTTGTCAGGGTAACTCTTGCTGCTTCTAGAGCGGCATCCTTTATCTGACATTTTTCCTCAGCTATCAGCGTGACCTCGTTATCGAAGTCTCTAGTCCTGTTTCCCATAGTGAACTGGCCTACTCTTACGTGAGGCACACCGCCTATGTACTCCTTGCGTGTGTAGGGTTGCCCCTTGACTTCTCTGTACATACTTCCCGGTTTTTGTGGCATAGTATGTAAGTTTCATATACCTATCATATTTATAGTTTTTCTGTCTCCGGATTTATACTTCATGGCCTAGGCCGTTTTAAAAATACTAAAACAATTTTATTCCTTCTTCAAGGTGGAAAAAAAGGCTAGTAACCGCTGGATATGTAGACGGTTCTTAGAACCCCTTACTAGATCAAAGTCGGTATCTCCCAATTCAATAGCTATTTTTTTCCTTTTTTCCTTATCCATAGGTAGATTATATATATCTCTATGGATCATCTTCAGTATCGTTTCGGCTTGGTAGCCTTCTTCTATCAATAGATCATATAATTCCTTCCTGACATCTATGAAGTTTCCATTTTGGGCCCTCAAGATCATACCTTTTATGTCAGCTCTCGTGGTTTCTTGTACAGCAGATTTGATTACCTGTTCGTCTATATCATCATCTATTGATGCAGCGATTTGTAAAAGGTTGGTAACTTTCCTAAGATCTCCTTTAGAAACTCGAGTTAGAACTTTAATCGCATCTTTATCGATCTGAAAATCCTCTTTTTCTTCGATGGTTCTTATCCATTTTTGTATATCCTCTTTACCAATTCGATGGAACCTAAACAACGCGCATCTTGACTGTAAAGGATCGATTATCTTGGATAGTGACTTCGATGAAAGGATAAATCTAACGTTCTTTGAAAAATTCTCCATCATCCTTCTAAATGCTGCTTGTGCAGATTCTGTTAATTCATCTGCCTCATCCATGTAAATAATTCTAAAATTTTCCTCAGTCAAGCTTCTAGCCCTAGCTTTTTCTTTGACATCTTCTCTGATAGCGTTTATACCTCTCTCTCTTGATCTTGTTAATTCAATGAAGTTCGCTTCCCAGTTTTCACCGTATATCTCCTTTGCTAGTACGATAGCAGTGGAAGTTTTTCCCACCCCAGATTGACCAACGAACATAAGATGGGGCATACTGCCTTCGCCGACATAAGTTTTAAGCTTCTGAAGGACTTTTTTATGACCCAATATATCTTCGAAATGATCTGGCCTATATTTTTCGGTCCACTGCTCTTCCATCGCTTATCAAACATGCTCAGGATGTATTAAAAATGTTGGAAAATTTTTCCCATAAGGCAAGAAAAATTTTTAAATATATGTTATGTTATTATGTTAAGTAGAGGTTAACAACTTTAAATAAAGATAACAATGGAGGAAACATATATGATTGAACTACTCTGGATTGTGGGTGTTACGTCTTTAATTGCTGTACTCGCTTTATTGGGGATATTCACCTTCATTTTAAAAGAAAAACTATTTCAAAAATTGATAAATATACTTGTTTCCTTTGCAGCTGGAGCTTTTATTGGAGCCGTCTTTTTTGAATTCTTACCCGAAATATTTCACGAATTTGGAGTCCATCACGGCGACCTAGAAGGACCTCTTTTGATCACATCCGGTTTCATGTTCTTCTTCATACTCGAAGAGTTCCTGCAGTGGCATCACTGTCACGAACCCCCATGTGAACATGAGGAAAATAAGGAAGCTTTTAGCTATCTGATACTGATATCTAATGCGGTGCATAACTTCGTAGACGGATTGATAGTCGGTGCCGCTTTTCTCATAGCCCTCCCGGTAGGAATATCTACTTCTATCGCTGTTGCCGCTCACGAGATACCTCAGGAATTGGGTAATTTCGGCATACTGGTTTATGGAGGGTGGGGGAAAATAAAAGCGCTACTCGTCAACTTGGGAGCCTCTTTGATGATAGTCCCTGGAGGTGTGCTTGTCTATTTTGCCGAACCGCTGATAAAACCGATCTATTTGATAGGATTTGCAGCTGGAAGTTTCTTATACATCGGTGCTGCAGACTTAATCCCTGAAGTTCATGGAGAGGCGGACTTAAAGAAAAGTGCGATCACGATAACGATGTTTCTTTTAGGACTTTCTATAATCGTTATAGTGGAAATGATTGTCCCTCATCATCATTGAGTTCAGAAAATAGATTTACTCGTTCGATTCTAAAATAGAAAAGCGCTTTTGGTACCAGTGGCAATCATAGAGTTCCTCAGGATCTGAGACTTTTTCTGGATCAATACAACTACCGCATTCACACTCAAGCTCATCTCCGAATTCTTTCAGTATCTTACTAATCAACCTCGAGCTGACCACACTCTCGATATTTGAAGCTTCTCGACATGCTTCTTCAGGGTCCATATCTAAAGTTTTACTGAAGAAAAATTCTAGGATATGATGTTTGCTTATATCCTCTTTTATAGAATCAACGGCATTTTCTTTTAGTAAAAGTCCTTCGTTTGGGATGTATTCACCATATCCAAGTTCCTCGATCCTCCTATTTTTCTGTAATGCACCAGCTCGAGAAATGCCCATCAAGTCTGAAAGCTTCGATGGACCGATAGGTTTTTCATGAGCACCTAAAAAGAAAAGCGCCCTGAGATATTCCCGGTCTCTTTTAGTTTCGTTAACTTTTTTCATCTTGTTAAAGGCAAGTTAAATCCGATATAAAATAATTGTTCTAATTAACTTTACAGGTTTTATCAATAGATAAAAATATTTTAGGTTATTAGACCCAAAAGAGTAGGTTAGATAAGTTTTTTCTCAAATGTTATTTTAGATCTAATCCGCATCTAAATTCTCACTCGTAATGGTTTATATACACAGCTAAAAAAAACACTAAATTTATA
>CAYXPD010000111.1:0-4684 GCA_964466995.1 uncultured Thermoplasmata archaeon
GTAGTCCAGGTATCGGCTGCTCCCTTCCGGGCCTGGCCTGGTTAACCTGGCTAAGACATTGAAGAACAACCCTCCGGTTGTCCTCCAACGCACCTCCGATCCCGAAGGACGAGGTCTCATCGTCTGAGTCTGGTTCAGCGGTGGGCTGATTACACCGTCCCCGGCGGTCACCCCCGCGTATCGGCGTTTTCGGTGTATAAGGGCACGCCGAACGCCCCGGTTAGACCTAGCAGGATTAGTTACATGTATGTGATATATAAATTCAATCCCCATCTGTTGCTGGAAGGATGAATGGGTTCAAACATCGCTCAAAAGTAATATGAGTTTTCAGGTGGGTAAGTTTTTAATAGGGGAGATATTATGAACTGAATCACTATGAAGAAACCACGTAAAATCAAGGATTACTGTCCGTCCTGTGACACCCATACAGAGATGGAGATAACGAGAGGCAAAAATCGGCCAGGTAGTGAACTCAGAAAAGGTCAACGACGCTTTAGAAGAGTAACCTCTGGATACGGCGGATTCCCCTGGTCAAAGCCATCTGGAGCTGGAAAGCCAGTGAAGCGAGTTTACCTAAAATACACATGTACAGAATGCGGTAAAACATGGCAGAAGAAATGTCAGAGAGCAGGAAAATTTGAGTTCGAAGAGTGAATAGAGTTGATATGATGACAGAGGAAAAGAAATTTGTCAAAATAAAATGTTCAGATTGTGAGAATGAACAGGTGACTTTCAAAAAAGTCTCGTCCGAAGTCGAATGTTTGGTCTGTGGAGCTCCACTGGTAAACCCTACTGGTGGTTACTCCGAGTTCAACGGAGAGATTGTTGAAGAAATAGGCATTACAGAAGAGGGTGAATGATGGCAGAAAGTGAAGAATACGAGTGGCCAGGTGAAGGGGAACTCGTGATATGCAATGTGAAGACTGTCAAGGATTTTGGTGCTTTTCTTGAACTTGAGGAGTATGGAGGAAAAGAAGGCTTTGTCCACATATCTGAGATATCCTCAGGATGGGTTAAGAGGATACAGGACCATATTCAGGAAGGAGAGAAAAGGGTCTGCAAAGTGTTGAGAGTAGACCAAGGAAAAGGTCACATCGATCTTTCACTCAAACAGGTAAACGATCATCAGAAAAGAGAAAAGCTCCAGGCATGGAAGAATCAGAAAAAAGCGGATAATTTGCTTGAAATCGTATCGGAAAGATATGGAAAAGAACTCGAAGAATGCTATGAAGAATTCGGTTTTGAACTGAGCGATGAATTTGGAAGTCTGTATAAAGCTTTTGAAGAAGTCTCTTTGAACTCAGATATTTTAGAAGAGAAAGGTTTCGAAGGAAAATGGATCGATCATTTCATAGACGTAGCAGAGGAGAATATTTCTCCACCCTATGTCAGTATTACCGGTTTTGTAGAGCTTTCTTCTACAAATCCCGGTGGAATTGAAGATATAAAAGAATCTCTTTCTGCTTTCAACGATACCGAGGAATCTCAAGTTGAGATAAGTTATGTGGCTGCTCCGAAGTACAAAGTCGAGATTCGATCAGAAGATTATAAAATAGCAGAAGAAATATTTGAAGAACAGGCCAAAAAAGCTGTGGATAACATAGAAGAATATGGCGGAACGGGAAAATATTACAGAAAAGAATAAACAGACCTTGGAATTACTCTTTTAATTCTTTTTCATATCTCTCTTTTTCACTGAATATACATCCACAATATCCCTGCTTATAGAGATCCATTTCATTAGCCAACTCGTGGTGTTCTGAGAAACCATCTCTCATATCTTTGTATATGAATTTTACATCTTTTTCCTTTGCCATCCTTTTTCCTACTTTTTTTATCAGTTCATGGTTTTGGTATGGAGAGATCGTCAAAGTAGTAGAGAAATGTTCGAAACCCCGTTCTGCTGCTACCTCTGCTGTTTTTCCCAACCTTAGTTCGTAACAAAACTCGCATCTAGGATCGGATTCACTAGCTCCTTCTAAGAAGGATTCTAATCTATAATCATCCAAATAGATGATGTCAATGTGTCTTTTATTTTCATATTTTTCTAGCGACTTGTAACGTCTTTCGTATTCTTTGAATGGATGTATATTGGGATTGAACCAAAGAGCTACTACCTCTTCATATTCTTCCTTAAAAACTTTGGCTGAGTAAGTCAGACAAGGAGCGCAACAAGTATGTAATAACAACTTCAATTTAGCACCATTATATATCTAAAGAAACTCGTCTTCTTTTTCTTTTTTCTTTCTCTTCAGTTTTGAGTTTAGCCCCGCAATTCACACACTCGTCGATCTCCTCTCCACAAGAGGTTTCATAAGTATTTCCGCAACCACATAAGATGGCCTTTTCACCCTTTTTGATTTCGTCTCCACAATAATCACAAGTGGTTTCTTCCTCTATTTTTTCTATTCTAGGCCCTTTTGTAACTTTTAGATCCTCTTCATCTTCAAAAATCTCATCGTCAAATATACGGAAAACCTTGGCGGTTATTTTTGAATCCTCTCTTTCAGGTTTGATTTCAATATTTATTTCTCGTTTTTCACCGGCCTTTAATTTTTCTCTAGAATTAAAGTTCCTTAATTTTCCACCTCTAACTTCTAGTTGCAGATTTTTTCCCAAGGCTTCACCTTCATTGATTATATGTACTTCAGTGGTGTTCCATTCATTTACCGTCAATATGTCTTCGGCTTTGACCTTCAGTTTGGGACTGTATACTTCCAATGCCTCTTCAACCATGTTATTAGCCTGCTTAATCTTTTCATAAGCAAGTTCGATATCTCCGCTATCTTTTTTCTTTTTTGCTTCTTGGACTTCCTTTTCTATTTTTTCTACTGAAGCTCCGAATTTTTTTGCATTTTCTATCGATTGATAAACTCGGCCCTTCAACTCTTCGAATCTTTTTTGTTTTTTCAATCCTGATAGCTCTTTTGCTTCCTGAATATTTTTTAAAGTTTTTATCGGATCATTCAAATCCATCAGCACCTTCCCCCTTTCTAGCTTTTCTTTTGATTTTTCTATGTTTCTGAGTCCAGCTTTTTCAAGCTTCTTTTGTATACTTAAGATGGTATTTTTTAAGTAATTTTCATTTTCGAGTAATATATTTTCTATATCTTCGATATGCTCTTTGGCTTGATGGTATTCTCCGTCTTTGTAATTTTCTTCTACTTCTTTCTTTTTCTCTAACAACTTTGGAAATACTTTAGAGTCTTCTTTCAAATCATCGATTATAGGACTTAAGCTATCTAGAAAAGATTCTATATCAGTATAGTTCTGTAATATTTTACTAACCTTCTCAATAGTCTTTAACGCAGTGTCAACGGCCTTTGGGTAAAGCCCTTTTTCACAATCTTGTTCACATTCTCGCAGAGTCTCTTTAGCTTCGTCTACAAATACCCCCTTTTCTTGGAGCTGGTCTAGCATTTTATTTGTTCTAGAGATTATATTTCCAGCTATTATCTTTTGATTATTCATTTTTTCAAGTTCACTCTCACTTTCCATAGAAAATTTAATCGATTCTAGATAATTTCCCTCTTTTTTGGCATTCTTAGCTTTTTGTATTTTCTCTTCGGCGGGATCAATGTTCTTTCCCTTTTCCTTCAATTTTTCAATTTTTTTGTTAAAATTTTCTAGTATACTCTCTACTCTCTTCTCATGAGCCTTTCGTAACTTGTTCTCTGCGGATTCGGCCTTTTCTAGAGCTTCTTCATATCTATCTTCATCAAGCCTTTTTTTTGCTTCGTCTAACAATTTTTCCGATCCACTGGTAGAAGCCCCCATCACTTTTATCTTTCTTGACAATACGTCCATATCATCTATCTTTTGTTTTGCTAAATCCTTTTTTCTTCCTATGTTCTTGATTTCCTCATCGATTTCTTCAAGGAATATCAGCCCATCTAGTGGTTTTTCTTCTTCGATCAGAGATTTTATTTTATCAAGCTTTTCTTTGTGGGCCTTGGTGTCGAAACCCATAGTTCCCGCGGTATCTAAAAAATCTTCGATTTCTTCTTTTTTGTCTTTTAAAATATCTTCTAATAGCGCCTTTAATTCATCATGTTTTTTTTCCAACTCATCCTGTGCATCTGATATCCCATCTTTCTCCTTGATTTCATCGATTTTTCTGGGTTTGAAATCGAACTTATTTATTCTTTCATCGACTACATCCATATTTTTTGCTTTCAAAAATTTGTCTTCTAAATCTTTCTTCTTTTTAGAGAACTTCTCTTTCATCTCTAGTTTTTCGAATAGCTCTTGGGCTTCTACTGCATCTCTTATCGCTTTTGAATAGTTTTCTTGTTTGAATTCTTTTTTAGCCTTTTCCAAACGATCTTTTATCCTCTCATCATCAAGTTTACCTTTTTCCTCGAATTTAGACACTTTAGAATTCACATCATATATTTTCTTGTATGCATCGTTTCTCATTTCCCTTTTTTCTCGAGCCTCCTTCATCACGTCTATCGACGTTTGAATAGAGCCAACGTGATCTTCTTTTTCCATCTCTTCGGAAGATCTCTCCAACTTCTTTTCTAGATCATCCACTCCTGCACCTTTTTCCTCCGTTCTTTGGACCTCTTCTCTAGATTCTGTATAGACTTCATCAGAGAATTCTGTGAGGAATTCATCCAAGATCTCTAATGCTTCAGAAAAATCACCCTGATTCAGCGAATTCTTGCTTTCCTCGATCATT
>CAYXPD010000112.1:0-4657 GCA_964466995.1 uncultured Thermoplasmata archaeon
ACATCTTTTCATCGCCTATATTTTTAGGCGTAGATTTAAGATAATTTCTCGCTTCTTCGAAAAAGGTAGAAGCATAAACATGTTTAATCGCATCACAGACTTCCTTGAATCTCAAACTTCTTTCCCAAGATTCATTCGGGAGAAACATGGAGGAATAAACACCAGCAAAAGGCCTTGTGAGCGAATCTTCTAAAAGACCAGAAGAGCGAACGATTAGTGGTTTCCTTGTATCTCTTACAAATGAACGAAGATCGCCTATGATAGTTGGTGGTAGACTTCCCTCTATGAACTTTGATGATATCCTCTCATCAGAAAGTTCAAACAATTCAGGTTCCATTATCTCGTTTTCCTCTAGAAATTTATCGAAAACATCAGAAGTCAAAACAATAGTTCTAGGAACCGTTATCTTTAGTCCTTCAAATAGTTCTTCAGGAAGATACTTCGAAAATAATTTAGATATGAATGCGAGGCCTCTTGCTTTTCCACCCAAGGCCCCATTCCCGATCCGATTTATCTTATTTTTTGGGTCGGTCTTTTCTCTTCTGAAATCTGTAACAGCTGTGCTATAATCTGAATATCTATACTCCTCTAAAATATCCAATAATTTTTCTCTGAATGTACCAATGGAGGCTCTTTTGTTTTTAAGCGCTTCGATTCTATCTGCCAACTCGTACTCAGTAAGGATTCTCAACCATTCAACGAATTCAGAACTGTAGACAAATTTTTCGAGAGTCTCGTCATTTAATTCGTTAATAGTCTCTTCAAGTTCTTCCACGGTTTTGATCTCTATCTCTTCGAATCCTTCACTTATTTCAACTTGAAGAGTGATAGGAGACAATCTAGAATCAACAAATCCGAGTATCTTTTGGTTTAGAGCAGGATCATTTTTATTTACGACTTCTATCTTTTCTTGTATCTCTTTACTTTCAATAGAGGCTGAAGATTGTAAGAGGACCGGTAGATCAGGATTCTTTCGTTTGATCTGCTCAGCGAATCTAAGCCCAGCATTTTCTTGAATTTCCTCTTCCTTTTCCAACCTATTATCGGTTATAACACACAAAAGATTATCTTCGACCTTTGAATACAATTCTTTTCCTTCTTCTATATCTTCTGCAAGGATCACATAGGATCGCCTGAGATAGCGTTGGATTTTCTTCTCCCTGGTCAAATCTTCGTGTAAAATAGCATCGAGATGAGACCATATCTTCTCATATATATTTGTTAGATAGGTAGAATAATACTGTTTGGAATCTTCTATCAATAAAATAGGTAGACCGTCATCATCAAAACCATCTTTCATAAAACGGATTTTATCTTCAATATACTGGACTATTGTTAGGATTATCTTGCCATCTCCATTCCAAGTAAAAACTTCTTCAAACTCGATTCCCTCATCTGATGCGAGTGTAGAATTAATATCGTTATTTGTAATCCACACAACAGGTAATTCATTATCCTTTTTTCTCACCCAATCTAAAAATTTCTCAAATTCACTTTCTAAAGGTCTACCAAAAATAATTAACAGATCTAATTCTTGGTGCTGGATAGTTTCTTTACACTGGTCCTCGGACTCAACATGCTGAATGTTTGGAGGTTGTCTAATCCCTCCATAAGAAAATTTTTCTTCGATCAAAGAATCAAGACGACCTTCTTCCTGTATCAAAAAATAATTATAAGATGTGGAAAAAAGGAGGACATCACTGATCAAGGATGCCTCCAAACCCTTAGAAGGTTTTTTCTTGGTGGTCAGATCGGGAGACTTCCCCGTAGTTTCTTCAATGACTCTCTTGATCTTTTCTATCTTCTTATCCATGACGAAAGTGTATTGGGTATCTGGTATTTATACCCAGCCTCTAGCTTCGCAGGCTTCAGCCACTCTCTGTATAGCGATCATGTAAGCTGCATCTCTCATCCGGACATCCTTCTTTTGGGAAAGTTCCCATACCTCATAGAAGGCATCGGTCATGCTGTTGTCCAATTTTCCTAATACTTCCTCTTTTGGCCAATAGTAATTTTGATTGCTCTGGACCTGCTCGAAGTAACTGCACGTCACACCACCGGCATTCGCAAGGAAATCAGGAACGACGATCATGTCTCTGTCCTCAAGAATATCATCCGCTTCTGGGGTTATGGGTCCATTGGCTCCCGACACGATCATATCTACAGTATTTGGAATGTCTTTTACGTTATCTTCAGATATAGCGTTCTCGAGAGCTGCTGGTATCAAAACATCCACTTCATGTGTCAGCCAATCGTCACCAGGGAGTTGTTGATAGCCTTTCTCTTCGGCCTTCTTTTTGTCTATTGAACCGAATCGATCGGTGATACCCCTTAATTCTTCTAGATCGATCCCGCCTTCCTTATAATAACTATAAGCTTTCTCATCTTCTTGGTCCCAACAAGAAACAGACACGACGGTTCCTCCGTATTCAATAAATAGTTCCGCTGCGTACTGCGCCACGTTTCCGAAGCCTTGTATGGAAGCGGTAGTCTCTCCGATATCTCTATCGAGTTCTTTGAGAAGTTCTCTTAAAACGTAGATAACGCCATAACCTGTCGCTTCTGTTCTGCCTTTTGAACCTCCCATATCTTTTGGTTTGCCCGTTATTACGCCAGGATATTTACCGCCTTGTATATTTTCGTATTCATCCATCATCCAAAGCATATGTTGAGCGCTAGTCATAACATCTGGAGCCGGAACATCTTGAAGAGGTCCTATGTTCTTATTTATCTGTTTGATATATTCTCTACATATGTTTTCTTGTTCTCTATCTGAAAGGTCATGTGGATCACATATGACACCACCCTTGCCACCTCCAAGAGGAATGTCTGCAACAGCCGTTTTCCAAGTCATCCACATAGCAAGAGCTCTGACTGTATCTACGGTCTCTTCTGGATGAAATCTTATTCCTCCCTTACACGGCCCTAGAGCATCGTTATGCTGAACCCTAAAGGCTCTGAAAACTTCCGTGCTACCATCATCCATCTTCACTGGTAGGTTGAAATGATATTCTCTTATCGGTTCTCTCAAAAGATCTCTCAACGCCTCGTCAAGTTCTAATTTGTCAGCTATCCTGTCAAACTGCCTCTGAGCCATCTTATACGGATTATATCCTTCCTCTGCCATTATTTCCACCTTAGGGTATTCTCGGGAAAAACAGGGTACTATAAAAAACCTTTTTACAAAAATAGGAACTGAGTATGTACAACATGGCACTAATGCAGCACCATCCTATCACAAGTTTACAAAACTTTAAAAATAGAATGTTTTATATTTGATTAAGATGTGAAGGTCATTTAAATAGTGAACG
This sequence comes from uncultured Thermoplasmata archaeon, assembly GCA_964466995.1. Classification (GTDB taxonomy): domain Archaea; phylum Thermoplasmatota; class Thermoplasmata; order Halarchaeoplasmatales; family Halarchaeoplasmataceae; genus Natronoplasma. The sequence goes on from CAYXPD010000112.1 coordinate 3,312, forward strand.
TCATCTTTAACTTTTTAACTCCCATAATTTTCTCTCTATAAGGCCTAAGGAGACTTTCTGTGGTTCTATGAGATGTACCATTCGGGAAGATAGGATCGTTTTAGATATCGCGCCGATTTTTTCCGGGTATCTAGTATTGAGTTTTTCACCCCAATCGAAGAACTCTTCGATACTTTTGAAGGCAGAGAAGACTAGAAAGTTATATCTCTCAGTGCTTGTCTCTAACGCCCTTGGGATATTATCGTCTTCCTGGAGGAATTCCTTTATTTCATCAATGTCTGAGACGGCCTCTATCATAGTTATTATGAGATTGTATCCCGGAGGAACGAAAAGGTTTGGGAAAAAACATTTCGGGTTTTCTATGATATCATTCTCCAATAGCCTTTCTATCCTCCTCTTAACCGTTTTCCTATTTACGCCGATCTCTCGACCGATATAAGAGTAATTTGTAGTTATGCTTTCTCCTTTCATGACCATCTCTAAAATCCGGAAGGCGTCTCCTTCAAGTTTATGATCGTTCAATTCAACGAATCCTTCTTCTTCAAATTCATCCACCATTTTATGGATAAAACAGGTCGGATCGTATTTGAAAGTCAAACGATTGCTGAAAAATTCCGCATGGGCAGGAGTCCTTTCTCCACGGTCTGGTATTTTATCCTGTTTAACTATTTCATTTCGCCAAGAATGATATTCTTCTAATCCTTCGAAAAATTCTATCAAAAAAGTGTTGTAAAAACCTTCCATGCAGGAGAAGGCAGCAAAAATATGCGAGTCATCCTTATAGAAATTCTTGATGCCTTGGGTTCTTGGCATGTCAGCTTTTACTAAAACCAATAGCGGATACTCTTCGAACAACTGGAGAAAAGGATAGAACGGAGGATTCAAAATATTTTCATCGTAAAGAAACTGGAGTTTTTTCTTAGCGGTGGCCCAGTGGACATCCAACTCTCTAGACAACTTACTGATATTCACATGTACACCTTCTCCAGAAAGAAGATACCGCAAGAGACGCAGGTTGAGTTCATCATCGTGATAAGCCATGCTATGCATATATTTAGAACTCTACATTTAGATTTTGCCGTTTTGCGTATCGGATAAACTAAAAGTTTAAAAAGCAATTGACATTATTAAAGGATACTTTAATCATTCAAATTATTGTGGTGTATCATGTCTGGGAAATTAGATAAAGGGTTGGTAGAAGTCTATACAGGTGATGGTAAAGGAAAGACGACCGCTGCCCTCGGTCTTGCTATAAGAGCTGTCGGGAGAGATCTGAAGGTCTATATCGGCCAATTTATGAAAACCTCGGATTTTGGGGAACATGAAGCTTTAGCAAGGTTTGAAAA
>CAYXPD010000113.1:0-299 GCA_964466995.1 uncultured Thermoplasmata archaeon
TCTTGCCTACGAAGGAGATCCTGTCCATCTCGATGCCTAAAGCGCCGTCCTTTATTACGTTTAGATTTCCATCTTGGAACGTTATGAGTGTAGTATTCTTTATAGCTAAATCCATGCTTCACCTTGTAAAGAGAAGGTTGTTCTCCATTAAAATCATTTGTGTTAATTTCTTTGAGAATACAAAAAATATTAAGACCCGTATCACTATTGGGGTTCGATAGGAGGAACAAGATGGATGAATTTCTTATAGTTCTGAACAAGAATTCGGATACACTCTCCATAGTCGATCCTAACGATCG
>CAYXPD010000113.1:309-3538 GCA_964466995.1 uncultured Thermoplasmata archaeon
GAGGTCGAGAAAGAAATAGAGTGTGGACACAACCCACACGAGATAGCCATAACTCCGGACGGTGAGAAGTCGTATATCACTTGTTCGCTCGGAAACGAAGTGAACGTATTGGATAACGAGAGTTTCGAGATCGTGAAGAGTTTAGAGCACGAGCACTTCAAATTCCCACACGGGGTAGATATAGATGAGGAGGGTGAAACGCTCTATCTAGCTTCCACATACAGCAGCAGGATATTTATCATCGATACGGAAAAAGATGAGATAAAGAAGCACTTTCCTACTTACCAAAAACATTCTCACATGATCTCCTTCGCCCCTGATGGGGAAAAAGTTTACGTCCCTAACATAGGGAGTGATAACATAACCGTAGTGGATACGGAAAAAGAAGATATTGTCAATCATTTCCCAGTCGGTGAAGGACCTGAAGGAGCCGCTGTTCATCCTGACGGGGAGCACTTATACGTAGCGAACCAGGAGGAAGATACACTTTTCGTGATCGATACTGATAGTTACGAGACCTTACACAAGAGAAGACTCGGGTCTCGGCCGATAAGGATAGTTTTTTCACACGATGGGAAATACGCATTCATCCCGAACAGGGAATCCAATGACATTTCGGTGATAGATACTGAATTTCCTTTAGAAGATAGGATAGAACCCTGGGAAGTGAAGAGGATCCCCGTAGGTATCTGGCCCGGAGGTACGGTCTTCGACCATGATAGTTCTAGAGCTTTCGTTGCGAACAACAAGACCAACGATATTTCTATAATAGACGTTGAGAAGTTGGAGGAAACAGATAGGATAGACGTCGGAGTTCATCCAGATGGGATAGGATATCTGCTGAGATGAAGATCGGTTAAAAACAAAATATATAAATCGTGAATAGATATTTGGAGGGATCATATGGATCTAGAGAAAAAGCTGAACGAGCGAAAAGCAGTGGTCTGTGTAGTCGGATTGGGGTACGTCGGAAAACCCTTGGCGAGATATTTTTCTGAAGAGTTGAGGACCATCGGCTTCGATATCGATGAGTCTAAAGTCGAGGAATTAGATGGAGAAAACGAGAATCCTGATCTGATATTTACTTCTGATCCTTCGAAGATAAACGAAGCTGACTTCGTCATAGTCAGTGTACCTACACCTGTGAAGGAGAACAAGGAACCTGACTTGTCCATGGTTAAGAACGCTTCTATGACCGTGGGAAGGAATCTAAAAGAAGGAGCTGTGGTGGTCTATGAAAGTACGGTTTATCCTGGAGCTACAGAAGAAGAATGCGTTCCTATCCTAGAGAAAGAATCTGGTCTAGAAGCTGGGAAAGATTTCTTTGTAGGATATTCACCCGAGAGAGTGAACCCTGGAGACGAAGAACACGATATAGATAAGATAACGAAGGTTGTTGCAGGCATGGATATGAAGACAGGAAAGGTGTTGGAAAAGCTGTATAGTTTGGTCACAGATGTGTATATGGCTCCAGATATCAAAACCGCTGAAGCCGCTAAAGTGATCGAGAACATACAGCGTGATCTGAACATAGCGTTGATGAACGAATTGTCGATGATATTCAATAAGCTGGGTTTAGATACCGATGAGGTCCTGGACGCTGCGGCGACGAAGTGGAACTTCCACAGATATTATCCTGGATTGGTCGGAGGTCACTGTATCCCGGTAGATCCTTATTATCTGGTGAAGAAAGCGAAAGAGTTGAATCATCATCCGCAGGTGATCCTAGCTGGAAGATCGATAAACGACAACATGCCCAAATATGTGGGTGAGATGGCGGTCAAAGGATTGAATGAAGTCGGTAAAGTCATCAAAGGTTCTAAAGTGCTGTTGATGGGGTTGACCTACAAAGAGAACGTGGCGGATACTAGAAAGTCGCCGGCTGAAGATATAGTGGAGTTATTGAGAGAGTTCGACGCTGATGTGTATGGTTACGACCCATATCTCAGCGAGGAAGAGATAGAGAGTTTTGACGTTGAAGTGGCTTCTTCAGTGAAGGGATTCGATTGTCTGATCATCACCGTAGCTCACGACGAGTTCAAAAGTATGGAACTCTCTGAGATGATTGGAGAAACTGATGGTAGGCCTGTAGTTGTTGACGTGAGAGGCATGTTGGATAGAGATGAAGTCGAGGAGAAAGATGTCTGTTATAAGACGCTGTGAAGTGAAGTAGTTTTTTATCTAGGGAGTGCTTTAGATGAAGATCAATCCGATTTACCAGTCAGTTCTTCCTTGATATAATTCCATAGTTCTTTCGGATTTATCGATTCCATCAGGTAATCCCAGTCTTTTTTTGTGAACTCCCCCGCCAGGTATAGGATCGCAGTGTAAATAGCTACCATGATCGTGCCGTAAATGAACAGGTGGTAGAACCGAGTGATAGACATGATCTGTGACTCTAGAAGATAGAGTATAGCTCCCGAAACGGCGGCAGCGGTAACGTGATACAAAACTGAAGGAGAAAATGTCCAGTCCACTATCCGTTTCGAGACGACCATAGATGTGATGGTTATTATGATTCCTGCGGTCAGAGTAGCTAGAGCGGCTCCAACCTCTTTTAGACCGAATAGAGGGATGTTAAAAAGGGAATCTGGGATCAAAATTATATTCAAAGCTACGTTCACTGAATTGCCTGCGATGGAGATCTTCGCTCCTAGACCTGGTCTATTGGTTCCGCTGAATATCTGACGGAAGGGCTGGCTATAGAGTATGAAAAAAGAGTTTATGGCTAGGATCCTCACGATGGGGGAAGCTGGGATAAAAGCATCGCTTATCATTATATGGATGATCCTTTCTGGAAAAATTATCAAAAAGATGATAACAGGAGATATGAAAAGAGTAGTATATCTCGATGCACCTATCACCGCTTTTTGAAGACCGTCCCAATCTCCTCTCGCATGATATCTCGAGATTGTTGGGAAGATGAGGAGTCCTATTCCAGCGATCATACCGCTTACGATCATCGCTAAACTTTTTCCCGCTGCGTAGTAACCTACATTTGAAGAGCTCCAGAATAGCTGGACCATGACTATATCTACTTTGTTTCCGAATTGGCCGACGAGTTTACTGAAAAAACCCGGGAGTGCAAAGTCCCAGTAGCTTTTTATCGACCTCATATTTGGCCTTTTGATCTTTATATCTTTGAGATAGAAAAGCGCGAGCAGGAACATCAATATTCCACCCGCGATGTAGGTAAGAGCGAGTTCGATAGCTTGTCCACCGGTCAAGG
>CAYXPD010000113.1:3548-4599 GCA_964466995.1 uncultured Thermoplasmata archaeon
TTGGTCCATGAAGTTGAGAAGTTCCTTTTTTGCTATCTCCATCTTCGCCCGGAAAGTTTGGGTGGCTATCGAAGCAGCACTCTTCAAGAGAAAAAATCCCAGGATTATGTAGACGACAGTCTCGTGAGTGGGGCTTTCAAAACCCCTCCCTAGAACATACTTCCAGAAGGTCAATCCTCCGAGGATGACCGCTACTGTGATCGTTGTAGATAAGGTCTTGAGACCGATGAAAGTTCCCATGCATCTTTCGTCTTCTATCTCTCCTCCCGAGATCCTTTTTACGTGGGCTCCATCGAAGAAACTACTTAGAAAAGTGAACATCGTGACCAGACCTATGGCGAACTGGACGATACCGTAGTTGTAGTCAGGATTAGCCATAAATCTAGCTATGAAAAAAAGACCGAGCCAACCAGTGAAGTACTGGAAAATGCGGTTGACCGTCACCAGGAACGACTTCCTCCCGAGCATTAGATTTGATTGATAAACAAGATGATATTTAAGATGTTTCTAGGGTTGAAAGGAAGAAGATGTGAGATGATAAGAAGAAAAATCAGTGGTACTCGTAATAATCGTGTTTGTTGAAGACTGCAGTGTTGATCTTGTCTTCTGGTATCCCAAGAACTTGATTCGAGGGAGATGAGGAACCTCTTTCCTCTAGATCGAAGTGCGTTCCTGGATAGCCTTTTTATAAAGATGTAATTGAGATGTATGACGTTCCGGCCGGTTGAAGTTCGGCTTGTAGTCTAAAATGTATAAGTTGTCATACCTGATCTGGACTAGATCAATATGTCCAGTGATTGGTTCGTCAATATCTAAGTTCATCTCGTTGGGATGAACAGATTCACCAATCTGCGAGTCTGTGGAGCTTAGTTCCATTCTTCCTTGGTGAATTTGCGTAATAAAAACCTGCGTCTATTTTGGAACTCTATTATCCATTTTCAAATTCCTTTTTCATATCTTTCAGAGAGTACAATCGTAGATATTCATTTTCTTTTGGATGTTTTTTTAATTCATCAGTAAATCCAGATTTCGAGAATAAAACATATTCTTC
>CAYXPD010000114.1:0-4582 GCA_964466995.1 uncultured Thermoplasmata archaeon
TGTACAACGTAGCGGCCAGAACGACCGTGATGGCCACCATCAGGATGGTAGCGATAACGGGGGACACAGCCTCTTCTTTTCTATTCAATCTTTTCATATGTTAAGTCCTCCTGCAGGGATTAACCTGCGAGAAAAGTATTTGCTGTCCTAATATATATATTTTTTGTATAAGTTCTAAAAAGACCCTATATCTGCTCTGCTTCTTCTTCTGTAGAGCCGATCTCGATGAAATCATCGCACACCATCGCCAGCATATTGTCTATCTCCTCAGAATCTTGCTCCGAGACCGACATGATGAAAGTATAACAATCGTGAGATCGCAGGTTAGATATCAAAATGTGGAGGAATTCAGAAAGGATCCGATTATCGTTGTGTATCGCCAGTGAATCTATCGAATCTATCACCACGGTATTCTCTTCAGTTGGATACTTTTTCAATAGATACTCGATCTTCAGGCTCAAGTTCTCCAGCATCGTCGGACTTTCTACATAAGTCACCCCTTCCCGCTGTTTGTCTACGCCCATCGTCATATAAGAGACAGCGTCTACAAACTGAACCATATCCTTATCGATCTCAAATGCGTCTAAAACACGTATGATGGTTGAAGAAGAGATCGTCGAAGTGGTATAGATCACCTGCATCTCCCTGTTCCTGGTGAAATCGTCAGTCAAAGTCGTGATGACTTCAAAATAAGCATCCACGTCCACTTTCAAAGCCACAGCGGACCCGGACTCCAAACTTCTCAGCTTCTCAGGTAGTTCGTTTATCTCTATCACAGGCTCTCACCTCGACGCTCTTTGCCCCCGCCTTTCAACATAGGCACTAAAAGAACTCCTACAGAAGTGAGGTCTAAAACGTATTTAGCTCTAGAATGATCCGTACCTCTCATCTTCACGACCTGCAGCGTCCTCAATAGATCACCTTGTCTCTCCAGGTTACCCATCATAATTATACCATCAGCTATTGCTTCTTCAACACCGTACTGCGAGTACCGAGAAGCTTCAGGTGAAATCTCAGAAACCAGGAGAGAAGTGCAGTCGTGAGATGAAAGCGTCTTCATCAAGTTGAGCATGAAGTCCCTGATCTTCTCTTCAGTTTTTAGTTGAAAACAGATGGACGTGACAGAATCGATAACGAGTCTCTTTATATCTTTCTCTACAACCAAGTCCTCTATCTTATCTATGAGCTCGTTTATCTCCTCGAAAGAGAATTCACTTTTATCTTTCAGACCAAGCTCCTCGTAAATATCAGGCGTATCTACAAAATTCAACTTGCCTTCTTCAATCAGTGAAGGATCAAAAAAATCGTAAGGAACGACATTGTTCAGCATCTTCTCAGAAGCTTCCGTTACCGAAATAAATAGACAATTCTCGTCTTTTCTAGCCCCGTGGACCAGAAACTCCAGACTCATTGTAGTTTTGCCGGTGCCACAGCTGCCCGTGACAAGAACAGAATTACCTCGAGGGATGCCTCCATTCAATATCGTATCTAGACCTTCGATCCCTGTCACGCACTTTTCCCTTTCCTCATCAGGGATGATCGTTATGTCGTCTTTTGCTTCCATGCAGTTGCATGAGATATTTCTTTTTAATTAAATATTACTGTGCTTTTACAGTTTCAACTTTCAACAAAGATTTTATATTATCTCAAGTATAACAATCCCATCAAGGAGAAGTATCTGATGTTGTTCGGAAGTTCTGGCATCCGTGGAATCGTTAACGAGAAGATCACTCCCGACCTTATCAAGAGGATCGGTGTGGCCGTAGGTCAAAACAATGATGAGATCTTAGTAGGGCGAGATACCAGGCCTACCGGAGACATGGTATTTTCGGCTTTAGTCGCTGGTATCGCATCCACTGGTGCCGATGTGAAAAACGCGGGAATGGTTTCCACTCCTACCTTGGCACATGCCACTGGAAATTTCGACTGCGGAGTGATGATCACCGCCTCGCACAATCCGGCCCCTTACAGCGGCATAAAGCTTTGGAATCCTGACGGCAGTTCATTCGATACCGATCAGATGGAAGATATAGAAAACAAGTTGAACTCTGAAATCGATCTGCCCTCTTGGAAAGATGTCGGAACTGGAGGTATCTATCCAGATGCTGTCGAAGATCATATGGAAAAGATCCTATCACTTGTAGGTACGGTCCAAGACATGAAGGTCGTCGTGGACTGCGCTAACGGAGCCGGTTGTACTATCACCCCTTACCTTCTCAGAGAGATGGACTGTGAAGTGGTAACTCTGAACTCACAGCCTGACGGCACATTCCCGGCTCATGCATCGGAACCGGTCGAAGATAATCTTACCGATCTCTCAAAACTCGTAAAGAACTCAAAAGCAGACCTAGGTATCGCACACGACGGAGATGCAGACAGGATGGTAGCCTTCGATAGGACAGGAAGATACCTGGGTGGAGACGAACTTCTAGCTCTCTTCGCCGATATGTACTCCACCTCCGTCGTAGCTCCAGTAAACTCTTCCATGGTCATAGACGAACTGGCCGACGAAGTCACTCGCTCAAAAGTAGGTGATGTCTACGTTTCAGAGATGGTGAAAAAAACTGATTCCGATTTTGGTGGTGAGCCTTCAGGCACATGGATATTCCCAGAGATCAGCCTAGGTCCTGACGGCATATATGCCGCGGCTCTGTTGACCGAACTGGCAGAAAAGATCGATCTAGTCCAAAAAGTCAACGAGCTCCCCAGCTATCCTAGGCAAAAAGAATCTATCGAGGTGGAGAACAAAAAAGAAGTTATGGAGGAACTGGTATCTCACTACAAAAATACCTACGAAGAACACAAACTCAATCTGATCGACGGCATACGATTCGAAGACGAGCGGGGCTGGGGTCTTATCAGAGCTTCGGGTACTGAACCCAAGATCAGGATGACCGCTGAAACCACTGAAGAAGAGCATCTTGAAACTCTTATTAGAGAGATGAAAGATAAGATAAAAAACTGCTTGGAGGAGAAAAGATGAAGGCTTTCATATTAGCCGCGGGAAGAGGCAAAAGGATGAGACCCCTTACTGTCAATACGCCTAAACCGCTACTCCCCGTAGGTGGAAAACCCATAATCCAACATCTGATAGACAATATAGAGGAAAAAGTCGAAGAGATAATCATCTTGGTAGGATGGGAAGGTGAAGATATCAAAGACGAAGTATATTCTGAAGAAGCTAATATAAGATTCACTAGGCAGGATGAACTTCTCGGTACGGCTGACGCAATAAGCCATGCCGAGGAATTTATGGATGACCGCTTCATCAGTATGAACGGCGACGTAATTATCCAAAAAAAGGATCTTCACGATTTCATCGACTTCTTTTCTGATAAAGATCACTCTACCGTAGGTATGGCAAAAGTGAAAGATCCAGAAAGTTATGGAGTACTCGTAACTGAAGATGACCAAATAACCGATATAATAGAAAAGCCAGAGCAACCCTCATCAAATACGATCAACGCGGGTCTCTACGGATTCACACCAGATATATTCGAAGCTATAGAAAAGACAGAGAAATCTTCACGAGGTGAATATGAGATAACAGATTCGCTAAATAAATTGATGAAAAAGAAGCTGTTAGGCTTCGAGATCTCTGGAGAATGGTATGAACTGAGCCGGCCTTGGGATCTCCTTTCCGCCAATAGAGAACTGATGGAGAAAACATTGGAAAAGGAGACAAAAGGTGACGTCGAAGACAACGTTCACATCGAAGAGCCCGTATACATCTCAGAAACAGCAACAGTCAAAGAAGGGGCTTACCTCAAAGGTCCGATATTCATAGGAGAAGGTGCGGAGATAGGCCCGAACTGCTATATTAGACCCGCGACTTATGTAGGCAAAAATTGCAAGGTGGGAAGCGCAGTCGAGGTGAAGAACAGTATAATAATGGAAGGTACTCAGGTACCCCATCATAATTACGTTGGCGACAGCGTGATAGGTAAAGATTGCAACTTCGGCTCGGGGACAAAAGTCGCCAATCTTCGGTTAGACGAGAAAAATATATCTGTCCTACATCGTGAAGAATACTTCAAAACCGATAGGAGAAAACTGGGAGTCATAATGGGAGATGAGGTTAAGACAGGTATCAACAGCATGATAGATCCGGGGACTATAATCTGGCAAAAAAGTTTCATAGGACCCGGCACGATAGCCGATGGCGAGATCGGTCCGGAAAGCAAGATACAATGAAAATAGCTCAGCTTAGTCCCTACTTTTATCCGCACCTGGGAGGCGTCGAATCCCATGTCCTCGAGCTTTCAAAACATCTGATAGACTTGGGGCATGAAGTCTTTGTAGTGACTACAAAGCTTGAAGGAACTGAATCAGAAGACGTCGTAGAGGGTGTACCTGTAAAAAGAGTAGAACCTCTCACCATCTTTCTCTCAACACCGATCGTTCCTGGAGTGAGAGACATCCTCTCCGAAGAGGATTATGACCTTTTACACAGCCATTCTCCTCCACCACTGATGTCTTTTTTCGGTGTCAGGAGTTCTAAAAAGAAAGACAGACCCTTTGTACTGACTTATCACTGCGACCTTGAAATTCCTCACTCTTTTGGACCTTTGGTTGTAAATCT
>CAYXPD010000115.1:0-4574 GCA_964466995.1 uncultured Thermoplasmata archaeon
CGTATCTATATGCACTGCTTTCAGATATGGATGTGCACGAACAGGAATGTCCTTATGCTGATACGGCTCTTAGAGGTCTTTATAGAGACGTGATAGGTCAACTAGAAGACAACACTCCAGGCATCAAATTTTCGATCTTGAGTTCTTACGAGAAGATAAAAGATCCAGTCAGGAACAAGTATCAAGGTGAAGGTGAACTGAATAGATGCGATAACTGTGGAGAACCATGCATGAACGAAAGATGTAAAGCCTGTCAGATATTATCGAAAATTGAGCGAAAAATGTGATCATCTATGGAAGGAAAATTGATAATATTCGATTTGGATGGGACCCTTTACAAAACAGAAGAGGTGAGTGTTCCAGCTCTCAAAGAAGCGTTCTCGCAGTTCGGGATAATCCTTTCAGAAAAAACCATCTTGAACCAGTTCGGTGAGCCAACGGACCAGATAATTGAAAACTTGGTTCCAGAGGAGAAAATGGAGCTCAGAGACCAGGTCAAAGAAGCTATTGTTCAAAAAGAGAGCGAAATCATACCGTTGAAGGCGACTCTTTACGAAGGGGTTAGGACCTCTTTGGAAAGATTAAAAGAATGCGGTCATGAACTCGCTATATGTTCGAATGGAAGATATGATTATATAGAGAAGGTATTAGAGACCACTTCTATCGATGAGTATTTTTCTTCGATAAAGAGCTATACGGAAGGTAAGTCCAAAGAGGATTTGATAAGAGAACTCCTATCGGAATATCAGGTCGAAGAAGCGGTAATGGTAGGTGACCGCTATCACGATATCGAGGCAGCAGAGGCCGCGGATGTAAAAAGTATTGGAGCGCTCTATGGTTACGGCAGTGAAGAAGCTAAAAAAGCTGACTTCGTGATAGAGAAACCAGAGGAGATCATCTCGATATTGTGTGAATAGATATCTATATTGATGAGACGAAATCTAACAGTTCTTCCATAGCTCTTCCTCGGTGGCTTATTCGATTCTTTTCACTACTGTCCATCTTCGCGTAGGTTCTTTCTGACTCCTCTGGTAAAAAGATGGGATCGTATCCGAATCCACCTTTTCCTCTCGTTTTACGGGTGATTCTTCCTTTAGAGACCCCTTTGAAAGTTTTTTTCCTTTCACCTAAATAACCTATGACGCATTCAAATCTAGCCTTTCTATTTTCTTTGCCTTCCATCAGTTCAAGGATGCCTTCACAACCTATGGTCTCCATCACGTAAGAAGAATAGACTCCGGGAAATCCTTTCAAAGAGTCAACGAAAAGACCGCTATCGTCGATTATCAAAGGTGAGCGTTCAGATAAAACTTCAAGGGCAAATTCCACCACGTCTTCGAGTTTATCTGTTTGGATCTCAGGATATCCTACATCTGCCATCTCGACTTGGTAATAATAATCTTTTAGTTTTTCTCTATATTCTTCATATTTACCTTCATTCGAAGTGACCACTGTCAAAGTTTTATCGATCATCGATATCTACCTCTGCTTTCAAGCTTATCTACCCAATCCTTTACTTTCTCGTGTTCTTCGCAGGTTTTTTCGTGACCGGAAAGGACTTCATCGAAAAGAGCTAGAGGTTCATCATGAACGCTGACGAGAGCCTCCCTCAATAGGTGAAGGTCTACTCCCAAGTATTCGTGAGAAGAGTCTTTTTCCCCCAGACTGAAATCTATGAAACAGTAATTATCTTTCTTATCGTCGTAAAGTATGTTCGATGTGGTTAGATCTCCGTGGGAGATCCCAGCGTCGTGGAGCTTTCCGATGTATCTTCCGATCTTTTCTAGATCAACTTTTATGCCCTCTTCTATACAGTCCATAACTCTCTTCCCGTTAAAGTACTGGATGATGAGCCGTGTTTTTTCTACATCTACATCATAGATTATCGGTACGGGCACACCCATCTTTCTAGCTTCTCGGATCAGCCTTCCCTCTTTCCGGACTCTCATCTCCCTTATATTTTCATCCAACTCGGGATGTCTGTAACCTTTTTCGACTCTCTCTTTCACGATGATGTCTCTATCTTTCCACCGTCCTCTCCAAACTTCGGCCTCTGCTCCTCTAGTTATCAATTCGGTTCTTTTGGTCTCCATTTAGAACTGCAATAGAACAAAAGGATAATAATTTTGTTGTTAATCAGCTGTATCACGTCATCTTGTCCCAGTCTTTACCAGTTCCCTTTTTCTCTACTATCTTCGCTCCCTTGAGTTCATGTCTAGACCCAAGAACTGCTAAAGCACCAGTTCCTAACAAAAATACCCCTATCAGTATCATCACGGAGTATCCTGGAAGACCCAATATGGCTGCTCTATTTATAAACGATCCAAGTGATTCAACAGGTGTAGGATGTATCGCGAGTTTTCCTATCCAAAGCATGATAGTCAGAGAGAAAAGCCAGAAATAGACCCTTCTTATTCGATGCGCTACTGCTATCCAAAGAGGGATCTTGAATCTAGGATTCCTTAAGTCGTCGGCTAGGGTTGCCATCCATTGCCGAGTGCTGACTTCTTTGTCTGGAGAGAGTGTTTTAGCCAAAAAATTTTCTTCGAGTGTTTTTATCCGGCTCGACCACACATTGTAATATCTGTATCTTCTAGATTCGATCCATAGGAGAGTACCCATAAATATCAATACACTTAGAAGAAGTTCATGACGTCTTTCTGGTACGCTGAAAGTCCACGTGGTAAGGGCTGAAAGTATAACGATAGACCATTCAGTCGTTCTATCCAATCTATTTCTCCAGTTGTAGGATCTTTGGACCTCCGCCCTGTACATGTGAGTGACTATCTGGGTAAAATCACCAGAATCCTGATGATCTACGAATTCCTCAGGATCGGGCTCTTTCATTTTTTACCTCCATAACACATAATCTCATTTCCTTTATTTATCAGTGTGCATCCCCTCTTAATTCGTTCAAGTCCTTTATATCTTCTTTTTTCATCAATTCTTTCATCTCATCGGTAATCTTTTTTGGAGCCTCCTTTCCACGGGAGTGAAAAACGGTGCCGATTTCTAGTGCAGTTGCGCCAGCTAGAATGTATTCGAGAGCATCTCTACCGTTGGTTATACCTCCACATCCTATAACTGGGATGTCCACTTCTTTATATGCTTCAAAAACACATCTTACACCTATCGGCTTTATACCCTCTCCGCTGTATCCACCTATTTTATTTCCCAGAATCGCTTCTCTTGTCTCAAAATTTATAGCCATAGCCCGGACCGTATTGATACATACTATCCCGTCGGAACCTCCTTTTTCTGCGAGTGCTGCCTTTTTATCGATATCAGTCGATGGTGGTAATTTAGCCAAGACAGGTTCTTCAACCGTATTATTGACTCTATCGATCACATCAACCATCATATCATCTTTTGAGGCGATCGAGGCTCCATATCCCTCCGCATGCGGGCAGCTCAAATTCAATTCGATGATGTCAGCTCCGTGCTCGACCATCTCTTGAGCTAATTCAGAAAAATCTTCAGGACCAGAGGCGAATATACTCCCAATTATCGGTTTCTCTTCGACTGATTTTCGAAGCTTGGTCAATTCTTTCTTGAAATATTCTATACCTGGATTCGGTAATCCCATAGCATTCAAGAGCCCGTTTTCCAATTCCACTATTGTAGGATTGGGATGTCCTTCCTTCGGTTCTTTGCCGATAGATTTTGTGACTATTCCTCCTACTCCTTTACCCGCTATCCGTTCCATGGTCTTAGAGGTTTGGTCTAGTATACCTGAAGCGAGTATAAGTGGAGGGTCTAACTCATGGTCGAGCAGTTCCGTCTCTAGGTTTACCATATCTCCTTATCAACTGATAGGAAATAATATTTTTTGTCTTTGTCATTTAGATACCTAGGCGTAAGTTACTTAAGTAAGAATAATATTCGTATATACATATTGGAACAGATTATTATCCAAGGAGGAAAAAAAGATGGACGAAGATGATCTTGATTTTGATGAGATGGAAGGTTACTTAAAGAAACTCAAAAAAAGAAAAGAAAGGTTAAGTGAAAGAGAGGAGGAACTTGAAGAAAAGGAGGAAAAACTCTCTAGAAAGGAAAGGGAGTTGGCAAGCAAAGAATCCGAATTGTCTGAAAAATCTGATAAGCTTAAAAACCTTAAAGATAAATTAGAATCTAAAAGAGAAGAACTTAAAGAGGTAAGAGACTCATTAGATTCTGAAAGAGATGATATCCAGAGATTGAAATATCAGTATTCTAACGCTGTAGACGATATCGAAAAATTGAAAGAAGAAGTAGTTGAGAAAAAGGAAAAGGTTTTGGAGAGAGAAGAGGATTTGATCGAAAGGGAAGAGGACCTTGATGAAAGAGAAGAATATATCGTGACGAAAGAAGAGGAGGTACTCGAGAAGAGAAGGGAGACCCTCCATTCTTTAGCAGAACTTGAATCCACTTTGAAAGATAACCTTGATAAAAACAGGGAGATCACTAAAGAGGAAAGGGAGCTTTTAGATAAGGATAAAAAATTCGCTGAGGTAAGGGGAAGATTATTGACAGCCCACAAGAAGATGTTGGAAAAACAAAAGGAAGCCGTAGGCGAAGAGATAGAGATCCCT
>CAYXPD010000116.1:0-4573 GCA_964466995.1 uncultured Thermoplasmata archaeon
ATACGTTCGGTGAACAAAGTTTTTTGATTAGCTTCTTCATCAAAAATACGATGGAGATTCATAACCTCTCTTCTAGACTGCGTCTCGTAAGTCATCATATCTCTCTTTTTAAGCACCTCTACAACTATACTTTGACCTTCTTTAAGCATCTTCTCTTCTACCTCAAGGGTCAATTCAGCATTGTCTTCTGTAGTATTGAAAACGTTCTTTTCTATAGATGCATCAATCATACCTGACCCATCAACTGAACGAGGAGTGTATCCGTCTTCCAAGATAGGGAGAGGTGAAGTCAGCTCTGTTAAACTTGAGTGATTATGTTCTACATATCTTTTTGTGATTTCAGAAGAAGAGTATCTCTCGGAAACGAATCTGATTTCACTTCCTGTGGAAAGTTGAATCTCCATCCCAGAAGTAAAATATTCGACGAATAGAGACGTGCTGTAATGATCCATATACTTCTCGGAAAATGGATTGACCCACTCCTGACTTTTAGAGATATCTTCATTGTAGATCCTCGAACATGTATTAGAAAAATTTTGAAGCTGGATCGGATCTTCGCTCTCGTAATCTATATCCACCTCTAGATCGAGAGGATGGGAAAAGCTTGATTCTTCCAAATAACTGCTTTCATGGAGGGTCAAATTCCCCCTTGGAGCTGAAATGACCGGAGATCTAAAAAGATTACCGTCCTTTCTATAAGTGTAGCCCGATGTTCTAGTTTTTGAAGAGATCAATTCACAGTGAGTATTCATATCGTTGATTAAGGATTCAAAAAAATTATTAGCGATTCTATAAAAACTAGCGTCCGCATAATCAGAGTAGGGTTCTTTCTTCAGGTTCTGGTTAACCAATTCCTCTGATAGAGTTTCTAGCTCTGCTCTGATATCTTCTAGAGAAGAGATGGACCTCTCGAAAGCGATTTCGTCCCACCATTTATCTACTTCATTTAAATCGTAAGAACTGACCACGTCCTCTGTAAAATCTACAGAGATATCTGAAAGGCTCTCTTCTCCTAATCTCTCAGATTGAGGATCCCCTTCACCTTTCAAAATGCTCATCGCTCTACTCGTTTGTTCTCCATCTCTCGGTCCCTTCAGATCGAAAAGATTTTGATTAATCAATTTAAAACTATTTCTTGGATTATAATAATCTAGTGGTGCTGGAGATTCGAATTCACGGACCATTTCCTGGGTGAAAGAGCCTATAGCTCGGTAGCCTATCGACTGATCAGATCTTTTACCGGGCTCTATGTCCTCAGCAAGTTCATAACTTTCGAGAGACCAATTGTAAGAGGCTGTCAATTCTTCAGGCGATGCGGTGATAAATCTATCGGTTAGATTCAAATAATTTTTTTGGATCCCATCTCCTTCACCTTCATCATAAAGATATTCATAGGTCTCGTAACGCCATTTTATACCCGGATATACTTCGATATTCTTAAGTATCTCTTCCACGTATTCTTTACTGTCGTTTTCCAATTCCATCATATTAGATTTTACTTCCTCTATCCTTTCCTCCAAATCTCCGTGATGAGTTTCCAAACTATCACTGATATAAGGACTAGAATTTTCGTCAAAAAGTCGGTTATCTTTCAATCCTTGCAGAGGTTCTAGAGTTTTGTTCAAACTTTCCCACATTTCATCCTGCTCTACATCTCCTTCATACCATTCAGTCTCGTTGTAACTCTCTATACCGAGGTTTATCTCTCCGTAAACGGTTCTAGCATCGTTCTCGAGATTTTTTGATCTGCTCCGCAGTTCTCCCTTGACTTTGTCTTGAATGCCGAGATGGATACCCGTATTGTCAATCTCTTCTGAAGCGATTTTGAATGATTTGTTTTCACTTTCAAAGCCCCAGTTATGCAGAAAGTACATATAAAAAAAGGGCGAGGCAGCACTATCATAAGAGCCTTCTTCGAAACCGAAAGACCTTGAAAGATTCTTTGACTGGTGTAGTATAGACCTGGTAATTTGACCTATCCCCTGTTCTCCCATGATATTGAGTTCCCCCATCCACGAGAGAGGTTCCATACTTCCTATCTCTTCCTTAACGAAGTCTTCTACCTCCCTTGAATTGACACGGAAACTCTCGAAAACTTTGTCCATAGCATCCGAAAATATACTGAATAGTACTCGCAAATAACCATGATTGGGACCAATCTTTTCGATAGACTCTATGTTTTCAGAAAATTTTGAATAAGACCATCGGTCTTGGTCGTCGATATCCCCACTAGCTAGGTCGTTCATCATACCAAAGGTGGTTTCGGTCCACTCTTCACTATCCTCTATGATGCTCAAAACATCTTCTTCAACGATTCTTTTCAAAAAAAGCTCCGGAATAAATAATTCTTCAGAAAGGACATCTTTCTTCTGAAACAGAGTGATTATAAGTCCCTGTAAGTTGACCTTATTGTTTCGACCTTCACCGATGAGACCGAGTAGTTTTTCTTCTCCGATCTCAAAATAACTGGATATAGTTTCCAAAAGTGCCTCATCATAAGAATTAAAAGCTCTTATCTGCTCCAACAATAAAGCTAATTTTGAGATGTAGAGGAACTCATCTTCTGATATCAAAGAGTTCCTCGAAATCTTTCCTTCATCCCTAGTATATTGTTCTATGAATCCAGTCGAATTCTCTGACCAAACATTCTCTCTTTTTTCTCCACCCTTGAGATCTCCAGGTTCGTAGTCCTCTAACCAATCCGTTTTGAAATCCTGTGCAAAGGACTCATTAAATCCAATTTCTTGCTCAAAGGCGAGGTCATACGCCTTTATATTGAGATAACCGGAAACCATGATGTTTACCATCTTTCTTATACTGGTAGGATCGAAATTTCTCATCTTCTCAGCCAGGATAAAAAAGTCTGTTTTTACTTCACTCTCGATGTCGATATCTCGAGTGGAAACGCTCCCTGTATTCGTATTTTCGATGTTCACATGTACCATTCTTTTGACTTCGAAAAATCCTGGTATTTCGTGCAAACTATCTCCATTAACTCTTTCGTCTTCAAGATAAAGAGGGACAAATTCTATACCTGTTTGGTTTTCCTTTAACGGCCGCAGATGAAAGTTTAAAATTAGATTTCCAGTTTTCATATCGTCAGAATACTTCTCCTCGAACTTGTCTTCGAAGATCTCTATTGTTCTTTTTCCCACCTTGTTTTTCAATTCACGAAGAGAATAATCATTCTCGATATTGTCTTTCACCGACTCTACTGCTGAATATCCGGCTTCCTGAGCAAAATTTTCTACCTCTTTCTCAACCTTTTCTATTTTTCTTTCGAGTTCTTTAAGCTCGGCAAGATCGATAATATCTCTCTGACTATCAGATCTTATCTCAGCAAAATATGCCCCTGCGAAGATCGATAGAAGTAAAATCACCACAGCCAACATGGCGAAGACCATCATCCCTCTCTCGTCTTCTTTCAATCGAGAGATGAACCTCAAGATATAGCCTCCTCAAAAACGAAAATATGAGATCGAGTCGAATCTCCATCTTGAAGTTCTATCTTCCACAGTTCTATCTCTTCGCTCCCTGAACGGACTACTAAAGGAGAAGACTTAGAATCACGCCAACTTTTTTCATCCTCACCTAACTCGCCGGTATTGTTCATCTCTCTAGGATCCCACGTATGAACGTTTGCCTCTAATCCCTCAACGACTGACTCGCCATCTTTTACTATTCTCACAAAATCTGTTCGTATCTCGATAGTGTAAGGATCACCTCTGATATGAGGTGATAGATAGATCCCCTGAGAACCTTCATCGAAAGTGATACTCTGTTTCATCTCTTCAAAATCGGCTCTGTCCATCTCCTCGATAACTCTAGATATCTTTCTACAACGATTTTCCAACTCTTCTCTTTCCATCGATTCTAACTGGTAATGGAAAACTGCGGTCACCGAAGATATCAAGATCGTCCCGACCACCACCAGTACGAGCTTCGATTGTAACCACTGGATCATCTGTATTCACGCTCTAAATATATTGAAAGGGTCTAAAATATTTAGTTATATAATATTTGGGGATGGGAAAGTCAGGAATTTGTATAGCCTTTAAAAAGATCTAACATTCCTTCATCGATATCAGATCACAGATCCTTTCGTACATCACCCTTCACACTAGCTTTCCTCAGCTTTAACTCTCTTCTCGTACTGCGCTATCGTGATTCCGATCAAGATCACAGCCCCAAATATAAAGGTCTGAATAGTTATGGTCTCGTCCGCAAAAAGATAGGAAAAAATGATACCAAAGAATGGGATTAGATATACGAACAAAATCTGTTTTGATAGTTCTTTTGTCCTCAAAACATAATACCATAGGAGAAGCACTATCCCATTTGCGAAAAGACCGAGATAGATCGCGAGAGCCCATGAACTACTAGGTATTCTGAACACATGTGTTGTATCCTCTAAAAAAAATGTCGTAGGAAGAAAGAGTATCACGGAAATTATGAGAGAAACAGAGAGTATGCTTAGAGGATTGTAACTATCGAGAGCTTTTTTGACTAGAAGCCCAGAAATTGCGTAGAAGATCGCACTTCCTAGGAGCATAAGATTTCCTATCAAAGTCAT
>CAYXPD010000117.1:0-4506 GCA_964466995.1 uncultured Thermoplasmata archaeon
ATGCCATCTATGATACCCTCTATTATATTTATGATGCCGTCTATGATTCCTTCTATTATATTTATGATGCCGTCTATGATTCTCTCTATTATGTTTGTATCATTTTCCTCTTCTAGAATCATATCCTCGCTCATCCATGGATAGGAGTCTTGATTATTATCGCCCTCGATTTTATAAGGTTCTTTACCGATGCCATCGCCTCGATCTCCTCCATCGTAGTCGGACCAATAGTTGCCTCCATCACCGTCTTCAGCCGGATCGCCGTTATCCCACTCATTATTCCAGTTATCGAAGGCTTGATTTTCATTGTTTATGAACCGGTTACGATAAATAATATTGTCTTCGGAAAATCCTAGTTCGATTCCGAATTCATTATTTGAGACAGTATTTTCAGTAAGTTCGTTGTTATGTGATTCCATTAAGACGATCCCAAACTCGTTGGTCTCAATTGTATTATTTCTCAATTCGTTCTCTGCGCTTCCAAGCAATCCTAATCCGATTTGAGTATTATCTTTTATCTCGTTATCACTTATCATGGTATTATCGACCCATTCTCCGATGATTCCAAGCTCGTTGGTCTCAATTATATTATTTCTCAATTCGTTGTCTACGCTTTCAAACAATCCCAATCCGATTTGAGTATTATCTTTTATCTCGTTATCACTTATCATGGTATTATCGACCCATTCTCCGATGATTCCAAGCTCGTTGGTCTCAATTATATTATTTCTCAATTCGTTGTCTACGCTTTCAAACAATCCCAATCCGATTTGAGTATTATCTTTTATCTCGTTATCACTTATCATGGTATTATCAGAAAATCCTAGTTCGATTCCGAATTCATTATTCGAGATAGTATTTTCCGTGAGTTCGTTGTTATGTGATTCCCAGAGATGAATCCCTATCATATTTTGAGAAAGATCGTTGTTGATTATAGAGATATCATCTGAGAAGCCAATCAAGAAACCTCCGGTTACATTATTGATATTTAGATCCTCTATAGTTACATTTTTGGAGTTGGCGAGGATAACTTGACCCGCCTCGGAAGGTACTGTTTCATCTTCCTCGTTCTTCAAGTAATACACAGGACTTCCATCTACGGTATTTGAGGTATCGATCTCGTGTGTATTCCAATGTTCTAGTTCTTCTCCAATGACCACTAAACCTCTTGTCATCGTATTATTTTCTATGTAATTTCCAGTAGATTCCATAAGCATTATGTCTCCTGCCCCGTTGCTCTCTATCACATTATCACTGATTTGGTTATCAGTACTTACAAACAACTCCATTCCAAACAACATCACTCCAAATTCTATGTTATCTTTAATCTCGTTATCACTTATCATGTTGTTATTGGATGCAAAAGAATAGATGCCGAATTCGTTATTGATTATTTGATTGTTGATCACCTCGTTGTCATTAGATGGTAAAACAAAGAATAAAAAGAATCCAAAATTCAACCCTATCTGGTTGTCTGTTATCTCGTTATTTTCTATCAAATCATCATCTGAGAGGAAGGATGAAATGCCAAACTGGTGGTTCGTCACTGAGTTATTGACTATCTCATTTTCACTAGTTCCCATGAGGAAAATACCCAAGGATTCACCATCCCCGCTTATATCGTTATTAGTCAAAGTATTGTTTCTAGACTCCATGATTCCAATACCCATCTCATTGTAAGTCAAGTTGTTTTCTTCGATGATATTACCGCCTAATCCCTGTATCATAACGCCTTCCAGATTTCCGTATATTTCGTTTTGGATTACAGTATTGTTTTCGGATCTTAGTAGTCCTACTCCGCCCTCATTCATGGAAATATTGTTATCAATCAGTACATTTTCATCAGCTTCCTCGAATAAAACTGCTAGACCATTTCCCCAAGCAGTATTGTTAGCAATAGTATTAGTGTCTGACCTGTAAAGATCATATCCGATCTCATTTCTGGAGATATTATTATCTTCGATTGTATTGTCAGGTGAAGAAGATAGAGATAGACCGAAATCGTAGTTGGATACTGTGTTATTGACTAAATTTTCTTCTACGGAATCAAATAGAGCAATACCAGAATCTCCGAACACGTTGACGACGATCTCTTCACTAATCTCTTCACCATTCCATTCAGCGGTAATATTTATCATGATCTCACCTGAGACCCTTGGTGTCCATCCACTCGTGTAATAGCCGTCTTCGGCGACCTGATCTTGGCCTGAACCATCGTCTCGCAGTTCAACATCGTCTCTTCTAGTACTGATTTCGGCCGTAACATTTGCCTCAGTTATCGGATCGACACCATCATCGAGAGACACCATTATACTGGTATTCCTTCCCTTTTGAAGCTGTTCGAGAGGACGGTGAACTCTGAACTGTACGTCAACGGGATCCGGATCTAAAGTCTGAGAAGCGTTTATACGACCGTCTGTCTGTATTTTGCCTTCCAACTCTTTTACCTCGTCTGTAGATGACAGAAGAGCATTCTTCAGTTGGTTATAATTGTAATCAGTCTCTTCCGCTGCCAACAGAGCTGCAAGTCCGGATACATGTGGAGTAGCCATAGAAGTACCGCTCATGTAGTCATACTCGCCATCCAAAACAGTGCTGTTTATATCTACACCAGGTGCGGCGACGTGAACGCTTCGTTCTCCGTAATTCGAGAATCCTGCCAATTCATCGTCTTGATCGGTAGCTGCTACAGATATTATGTTTGTGAGATCATAACTAGCGGGATAAAAAGGCGTCCGATCATTGTCTCTTGCATCATTTCCCGCACCTGCGACAAACAAAATATCTTCATCACGATGCTCTGCTATAGCTTCTTTCATCAATTGGCTTTTTTCTCCTCCGCCCCAACTATTCGAGGTGGCGACTATGTTTTCGCCATCTCTTCTCTTTTCCAACACATATTCCATACCAGCTAGCACATCTGCGGTAGTGATTCCACTAGCATCTCCGATTCTAACCCCCATTAAACTAACGTTCCAGTTAACACCAACTACTCCCTCACTATTGTTTCCTACAGCACCTATCGTCCCTGCAACATGAGTACCATGACCATTGTTGTCCATCGGATAGTAGGAGTCATTGACAGCATTATAACCGTGGTATCCTTCCTCACTCGTCCACATGTTGTCTTCAAGGTCAGGATGATTGTAATCAATTCCAGTGTCCATTACTGCAACCACGACGTCTTCACTTCCGGTGGTGACGTTCCAAGCTCCTGGTGCATCTATCTTTTCCATACCCCACAGCGAATCATATCCGGGATCGTTGGGTTCCGTCATCAGATCGTATTGATAGTTGGGTTCTGCGTATTTAACAGAAGATCTACGGGATAGGAAGTCCACAACATTCGATACACTATCTTCATCTTCTATCCGGAGCTCAGCTCCTTCTATGGACGGGAATACTCTTGAGATTTCTCCCCCGATCATTTCGGATAATTCATTCGCCTTACTTTCTAGAATACTTTCCGACCTATCAATACTTTTTGTCTCAAAGTCAGAATCGATATCCAACTTGAGAAGTACGCTATCTGGGGAATAATCCCTTTCTTCCGGTGCAGATCCGTAGAAGCGTTCATCATCTCGGGATGAAAAAGATTCCATGTCTGATTCTTCTTCATCAATGTACACTTCGTTATCACTGATTACGGTATTCTCTGATGATCGTGTTGTTAACCCATTTTGGTTGTCTATTAGAGTGTTGTTCTCTACTCTAGCATTTGTAGTATTGAATAGATACAATCCTGTGTTTTCAAAGAATTCATTATTATTGCCGCTCGAATTATAGAGAATGCAATTTCTCACCGTAAAATGTTCTGAAACATTTCCGATGTAGATAGCGTATCCATATCCCCCTCCATCTATCTCATAACCTTCTATTTCGTAAGGATATTCCTCTGTGCCATTGCCAGCATTTGCTTTTTCTTTCAATTCAGTGTTATTATCGATGCGGATTGGATCGTGGTTGGTGTAGTTCTCTAGCATTTGATTCACTTGCAAAGGATTTCTTTCTTCCTCTCCTTCTAAATTTCCCTTTCCAAATAAATCAGGACTTTCTTCATCCAATCTTGATTCATGGTTTGACTCAGGTAAATCTCTATCCCAAATTTCTCCATCATGCATAATTTCTTGATCATCGAGAGAATATTCCGATAACTTTTCTCGGTTTGTTTTCTCTAGATTTTCTTTCACACTCGCATTTTCACCAATATCTTCTTCGTTTGCATAATTTATTTCATCCAATCTCTCAGTTCTTTGTGCCATCAGCATCAAACTACTGAGTAGCAGAAGAGAACAGAGACCGATAGCGAATAATTTATTCTTCATATTGTTACACTTCTCTATAATAGAATCACCTAGAACTAGGTTTATATATGTTATGTAGTAGCAATGGTTTTAGTAGATAAGAAGGTTTCATTTTATAAAAATAAAACCCCAAAACAAATTTACATTACTTAAAGAAACACCGAAACTAAATATAAAAGAAGTGGTCATTTTATGATGGTAA
>CAYXPD010000118.1:0-4500 GCA_964466995.1 uncultured Thermoplasmata archaeon
AAGAAAGCATTCATTGAAGAAGCTCACAGAGTATTAAAAAACAGCGGAGTCTTCATAATCGGTGATATAACAAAGAAAGACAATCTAGTACAAAATAAAATTGTAGATGACTATAAAGCTATGCTAAATACGGAAAAATTCTTCACTAAAGATGATTATCTTGGTGTGATTGAAGAGACATTCCGCAAAAGACCAGAGATCGATGAAATCACCGATAAGAACATAAAGCATCTTGCCAAAGGATCGGAATTGCTAATAAAGATATTGGAATTTATAGAAAATTTTCCATTATTAAAAATTAAAATAGATAGAAGACTAAATACAAGAAATTTGAATTTGAGTACCTTTTTAGAAAACATAAGAACTACAAAACTCTCATATAAAAAATCTGTGATAGAATATTTAAGGATTATTTGCGTAAAGTAATTTTTTATACCATGCTCATGTTTTACAAAAAAACCGATATGGACCAAGAAATAAAAGAAGATGATTGGAGGTTCAAATCTGAACTTTTTGGAGATTTTAAAGACTGGAGATATCTAGAGTGGAAGTATTTTTCTTTTGATTCCCCCGAGGCTCAGGGTTTTTTCTGTTATTCTGTAGGCAATCCTAAAAATATTTTAGGTTTGAGAAAACAGATAATCTCTTACGCTATCTACCAGAACGGGAAAAGAGAAAGCGGGATGTTTGAGAGCAAAAAGAAACACTCCAACTTATCGGATGAAAAAAAGTGGATTTTTGGTAACTTTAGCATCCAAAAAAAAGAGAACAGTTGGATCATATCGGGAACTTCAAAGCAGATAGATTGGGAATTGACCTTTGAGTGCATGTCAAAAGGAAAAAAACTAGAGGTCTTTGAAAAGGAAAAGAAAAAGAGATGGATGGACTGGGAAGTCTTTTGTAACCATGCTAACGTGGTAGGTTCTATAAATATACCGAATAAGAGGATAGAAATCGTAGGAGATGGATATTATGACAGTAATCTGGGACATTGGAAACCGGCGAAAAACCCTTGGATTTGGTTCCAATTCACAGGTAAATTATCCGATAAAGATCTCTCGTTTACACTTTTTAAACCCAGAAAAACAGGTGAAAAATGTATTCTTTTGAGTTTAGATGGAGAAACCTACCAGATTGAAGATTTCATTTTAGAATACGATAAAGAAAAAAATATACCTCAAAGTTACAAAATCATATCCCATTCAGAAAATATTGATTTAGAACTTCAAGTAGAAGTCAAAGATACTGAACTTCTTACTATAAAAGTGTTCAAGTTCATCCCTCTACTACATCTTAACCTCCTCATGTGTGATTTCGATCTAAATATAGATTTTTTCGGTCAATCTGATAGATTCAAAACTAGAGGGTTTGGAGAATATCCAGGCAGTAAGTGATATCATCTTATTTTTAACTCATCAAGTATTTTACCAACGAGAAAGACTTAAAACTCAAAAGTTTCCTTTATCTACGGATAATATGATAGATACTGCAGATATGGATACGGAAGAGGTCCTCGAGATCGCTCAGGAATATGTGGAGGAAAACGATGTAGAGAACATAGTGGTGGCAACAACACGAGGTGAAACCGGCGTGAAAGCTGGAAAAGTCTTCAACGAAAAACGGAACGTCGTCGCTGTCACTCACTCCACAGGCTTTAGAAACGAGGGTGAGCAGGAACTTGAAGAAAAGAACAGGAAAAAGATGGAGGAAAGCGGGATGAACATATTTACAGGTCCGATGCCGTTCCATTCCTGGAACGATTATTACCGAAAGAAAGAAGGCGCTATAATGACTCCTTCGGTTATCGCGGACACTCCCAGGCTGTTCGGTCAGGGCACCAAAGTGTGTGTGGAGATAGTCTCGATGGCTACAGATGCCGGTTTGATACCGTCGAAGCCTGTTGTAGCCATCGCTGGAACCGGGTATGGTGCAGATACAGTCCTGCTGATTGAGGGAAAGAACAGTAGAAAGTTCTTCGACATGGAAATCAAAGAAGTCATAGCAAAACCGACTGAAATCTGACTATCTAATCCTATACCAACCGGTGAAGAGAGGACTTCACTATCCCACAGAGTTTAGACTCAAAAGAGATCAATCGTACACTTTTCCCACGATTTCCTTTTCCGCAAATATAGCTGGTGTTCCCCCCGTGTGCCAGAACAGAACTGAGCTCCCTTTTTCTATCCGGCCTTTCTCGATGTAGTCTAACAGACCGGCCATAGCTTTCGCTGTGTAAGCGGGCCCTAAAATGATACCCTCTTCCCTCGCCAATTCTTTCGTTGCCTCGATTGAACCTTCATAAGGCACATCATATCCGGGACCGTAATGATCGGTATCGATCTCCACTTCTTCGGGATCTATGGTAGAGGATGCACCTCCTAGTTTTTCCTTCACCTTCTCGCTCATCGAAGATATCTTCTGCTCAAAATCTGGAGCAGGACTAGAGACGCTGAAGGGTAATATATCTATGTCCAAATCAAACATCTTTTTCCCGATCAGCAGACCGGTATAAGTGCCCCCTGTTCCGCTGGCGTGCACTATATAATCTATCTCTTTACCCATATCTCTCATCTGTTCGATCAATTCTTCAAAGGCTTTTACGAAGCCTAAAGTGCCGTTCCTGTCAAATCCACCAGGAGGGCAATCATAACATCCGATATCTTTTTCCTCCAACTCCCTCACCCGCTCCTCACCCTTCCTGAGAGCAGTCTCCATAGCATTTTCCATATCTTTAAGTTCCGCTCCTACAAAATTTATCTCAGCATCTAACAATTTGTCTAGATGAAGATTCGCACGGTACTCTTCAGGTTCTTCTTCACACACCAGATATAATATAGGTTCTAGATCATATATCCTACAAGCTGCGGCGAGTTGACGACAATGGTTGGACTGGATGCCTCCATAAGTGATTACATGATCGCAGTCTCTCTTCATAGCTTCGGCGATGATGAACTCTAATTTTCTAACTTTGTTTCCTCCAAAACCTGGTCCAGAGAGATCGTCTCTCTTGACAAGCAAATCAACTCCGTACTTCTCACTCATGTTATCCAAGCTCTGAAGAGGCGTGGGAAAAGAACCTATGTTCACCCTAGAGACTTCTTTCAGAATTTGCTCCTTACGCTCATCCATAGATACCATCTACTCCGGGTATACTGTCAAGGATATTTATCCGTTCCGACGAATATCATACCGATCGAACCATTGAGATAAGATAGGAAGGTTTATACAGAGGTTAAAATATTTTGAATCGAACAGACGGTGGTTAGTAAGATGGCTAAAGGTCCTTTGATAACCGTTGGAGGAAAGATGGACCTGTCCACGGACGGTTCCATCTTGAAGGAGTTTATAGAGATAGTGAATAACAGGTGCGGCGAGGAACCAACTATAGGGATATTACCCACCGCAAGCCAGAGACCCGAAAAAACACTCGATAGATATTCAGATATCTTCGAAAAGATGGGAGCAAACTCGATAAGCTTGAATCCGGAAAGTAGAGAAGAAGCTAACAGCGAGAGCATGATAGAAAAAGCTCTGAACGCCGACGCATATTTCTTCTCTGGTGGGAACCAATTGAGGATAACCACCATACTCGGAGGTAGTGCTTTAACGGAAGAGATCCGAAGAAAACATCTTGAAGGACATCCAGTCGGAGGTACTAGCGCTGGGGCGGTATGCATGACGAACCTTATGATAGCCTATGGGGAAAGCAAAAATGCGCTCATGGCCGGTGTGGTAGAACTCACCCATGGATTACATTTTTTGTCAAAGACAGTCATAGACACACATTTCACAGCAAGAGGGAGATTCCCAAGGCTGGTACACGTCGTAGTGGAGAATCCTATCACTCTCGGGATAGGTCTAGGAGAAAATACTGCGGCGGTATGGGATTTTGAAGAGCATAAATTCAGTGTGGTCGGAAGCAGAAATATAATCGTGGTTGATGGTCGAAATATAAAGCATACCAACATCTCCGAGATCAGTCCAGATACTCCTCTTCATGCTGAAGGGATCACCGTCCATATCCTATCTAACGGATGTGAATATGACCTAGAAGGGAAAAAGCCGGTCTTCCCCGAAAATAACGACTGATCTTTTGTTAAACTCTATCAATTTTCTGGAGCTTTTTCAACCATCGGTTCACTCTTTTCACTAGAACTTTGAGTAGATATAAGATCTATCTTGCAGTCCCTAATATCTTCTTTTTCTTTATCCCAAAGGTCACTTGAAGATCCGAATATTTCTGCGAGATGCTCAGAGGTGATGTCCAAATTTGCGCACACTACTACATCTCCGGCTTCGCTCTCCCCTAGTGCGTAGGAAATGGCTTTCTGAGGGTCCTCGATCATTATCGGTTTACTATCAACCTCTTCCGCCCCTTTCTTCAAGAGAGACATGATCTCTCCATTCTCTCTACCTCGGATCAGATCTTCTTTCTCCGTGAACACCAGCTCGTCGAAGTTTTCTCCTGCGATCTCACCATTCTCAAGTATATCCTTATCA
>CAYXPD010000119.1:0-4484 GCA_964466995.1 uncultured Thermoplasmata archaeon
TGAAGATACTCAAGAGGAAACGGAAGAAGTCAAGGAAGCTATCGAGGAAACACAGGAGTGCGCCAAGAATATATCTGAGAGTATCGAGGATTTAAAGGATATGACAGAAACAGTCGAGAACATGTCAGAGGAGAGTAAAGACTCTATAGTGAAGATCGACGAAAAGATGAGTTCAGTGAAAGATTCTATAAAATCAGTTTCTGTTACGACTACCAATCTTTTAGAAGTGCTGAAGAGTGATTTTGCTCCACAGATCAACGGTGTAACGGAGATAAGCGATCAGAATGCCGAATTAGCGCAATCTTGTCGAGAGATTTCTGAAGAGCAAAAATCTCTTTCAGAAGATCTGTTAGATTCTGCAAAAGATCTCTCTAACGTAGCGGGTGAACTCTCAAATGTGCTTGAGCAATATGAAGATGTCTATTTTAACATGATCGAAAGAGGCAGAGAGAAGGGAGATAAAGAATTAGAAGCTAAAGGATTGAGAAGATTAGGATGGGTTTATGTTGAAACAAGCAAATTCGAAAAGGCTAGAGAGTATCTAGAAGAGGCTCTAGAGATCTCTGAAAATATAAATGCTCTAGAGAGTGTTAGTGAGTGTTATAGAGGACTAGGAAAGATAGGTTTCAGGAAAGGCAATCTAGAAGAAGGTAAGAAAAATTATCAAAAGGGAATAGAAATTGCAAAGAAAGCCGGAGAGGATCGTTCGCTCGCACTGAATTACATAGGTCTTGGTATTATATACTCTCAGTTAGGTCACTCCGAAAAGGGGATCGAATATTATGAAAAGAGTATCCCTCTTTTAGAAGATATAAATGAAAAGACACAATTAGCTAGAGTACACAATAATATCGGCGATAGCTATTTGAAGAAAGAAAAATGGGAGAAGGCTCTAGAGTACTTCGATAGGTGTATCGAGTATGGTGAAGAAATAAATCACGAAAAATGGATAGGTTGGGGTTCATTCAATGCAGCCGAGGCATTGGCGAATCTAGATCGATTGGACGAGGCTTCTGAATATATAGAAGACGTAGACAACATGATGAAAAGAGAGAACGACAGGGTAGGGTTAGCCGCTACTTATAGAAATATAGGGCTTATAAACCACAAAAAAGGAAATTATGACAAGGCTTTGGAGTACTATAACAAATCTTTAGACCTTAACAAGGAGTTGGATATCCCTTACAATATAGCCGAATCGAAATACCATATGGGAGAATTGTATAAAGAGAAGAACGAATATGATAAAGCTAAAGAGTATTTAGAAAGCGCTAGAGATATATTTGTAGATATAGGGTCTTCTGATGAACTAATACGAAGGACTAAGAAAAGTTTAAGGGACCTACCCGGATGAAAAGAATCAGATCGATCTATCCAAAGATTTATGAGTTATGATTTTTTTCTCTCAACCATGAAAAGAGCGTTAATTTTAACGGATGACCATCTAGATAAAGGTGCCGCAAAAACAACCCACGGTTTACTCAGACATTCAGAGAAATACGATGTGGTAGGAGTAATTGATTCCAAGTTCGTAGGTAAAACTACTGACGAAGTTATCCCGAGATGTAAAAAAGTGGAGATATATCCAGATATTCCTTCCGCTCTTGAAGAGAATAAAGCCGATAAATTGATCGTAGGCGTGGCTACAGTAGGAGGTTACCTACCTGAAAACTTTAGAGAGCATATAAAAGAAACTATAAAGAACGGACTAGACATAATCTCAGGACTACACCATTTCTTGAGTGAGGACGAGGAGTTCTCAAAACTAGCGGAAGAATACGGTGTTGAATTAGATGATATCAGAAAATCTCCTCCTTTAGAGGAACTTCACTATTTTAAAGACAGGAAGAAAGAAATCGACGCCTTGACTATACCGTTTTTAGGAACTGATAGCTCTGTGGGTAAGAGAACCGCATTGTTGGAGATTTACGAAGCTATGAAAGATCGAGGGGACGATGTAGAGTGGGTCGCAACAGGCCAAACGGGTTTATTGCAGGGATCAGATTACGGGATACCTCTTGATTCCATCAAAGGAGATTACATGGTGGGAGAATTAGAAAACCAGATTTGGAAGGCATGGGAAGAAAAAAAACCTGATTACATCTTGATCGAAGGCCAAGGTAGTATATCCCATCCCGCCTATGTATGTGGATCTCGTGCAGTTCTTGCAGGAAGTCAACCAGACGGTGTAGTATTACAACACGCTCCCGCTAGACCGTATCGTCATTACCAGTCAGAAGATATAAAGTGGCCTATGCCTGATCTAGAAGACGAAATACATTTGATACGTTCTTACTCGGGCGCAGATGTGATAGCTGTAACCATCAACCCGGAAGATCTGACAGAAAAAGAAAAAGAGAAGTACGTCTTAAAATACGAACAGCGGTTCAACATACCTTCCACTGATGCTTTAGAAAACCCTGAAAAGATAGCTAAGAGGATAGAGATGCAGAAAGAGATCCAGGAGTGATCTTTCACTCTTCGACTTGGACTCCTGAGTTGTTAGGCTTTCCAACCCAAACTCTGTAATCTCTTTTTTCTTCATCACTTAAAATTTCATCTTTAAGATCATCTATCTCTTCTTCTTTTACTATTCCATAAGCTGTCGGTCCCCAGGAGCTCTGTCCTCCTCCATGGGTCTTATTGACAAGCGATTCCACTAGATCAGTGATCGCCGGATGGTATATGCCCTCTTGGAATTTAGAAAATGATCTTCCCACCAATCTCTGTATTTTGGTGAGATGATGGCCGAATGCACTTATATTTTCTTCTTCTATGGCAGGTAGTATACCCATCAATAGGTTGTGACAGATCTTCTCAGGAAATTTATCGTCGACAGTGAGTTCCTCCATGATAGGTCTCTCTTCCTGTTCGTCGTATCCCTTTCTCTGCTCTGGGCAGATAATGAAGAAACGCCAGTTTTTAGGGATCTCTGCCCTCTTCAACAGAGGTGAAATCTCTTTCTTTTCATTTTTTCCTCCTTCCAAGATAAAACCCCCTTTCTGGAATCCATGGGTGCCGATAGCAGAGTACCGTCCTCTACCTAGTAATTCTGCGAGTTCTATTTCTGAAATATCTTTTCCTTCCATCCTCATAATCCCGTATCCAGTACCGAGAGTAAATTGAGTGGTAGAACCTAGACCTACGTGGCTCGGTATTCTTTCCTCGACTTCTATATCAAAACCATGAGAGATCTCGAAAACTTCTTTTAATTTATGAAAGATTTTTTCAGCCATCTTTTGTTCTCTTTCACTGCCTTTTACTACTATTCCTTCATCTCTAGGCTCAATATTTATCTCGTATCCATCCTTTAAAGTCACACCGAAAGCGCCGTATTCCCTTTCGAATTTTCTACTCAGATCTATTATACCGAAATGAAGCCTAGAAGGGGTCTTGATTTTCATAATTCACCTTTTAGATCAACCCTGTATTTTTCTAGTTTTTCTTCGTGAACCTTCATCCCAAGACCAGGTTTTTTGGATGGCCAAAGCTTTCCTTCAGTGAATTCAAGCCCGCTAGCTATATTATCAGAGAGCATGAAGTGGCTGTCTAAGTCCGCGTATTTTAGATTCGAAGTGGAATTGAAAAGATGAGCTCCGGCAGCGATAGAAACGCTGGTTTCACCCATGCAGCCGACCATCCCATCTACATCGTATTCTTCCATGATATCGACTATTTTTCTTCCGCCGGTCAGACCGCCACATTTGGCTAATTTGATGTTTATCATATCAGCTATCTCCTCTTCACATATTTTCTTGGCCATATCTGGTCCCTTTATGGTTTCATCTGCCATTATCGGGATATCAGTCTCTTGAGTAACTTTTTTCAGTCCCTCCAGATCGTCTACTCTAACGGGTTGTTCGACGAATTTTATATCGCTTTCTTCTAATTTTTGACAGAGCGTTATGGATTCTTCAGGAGTGAATGCCTGGTTCGCATCTACCCAAATATCGATATCCTCTCCCACTTCCTCTCTGACCGCTCTGACCCTCTTAACATCTTCCATCAATCCTAGCCCTATTTTTATCTTCAATGCCCTGAAACCTTTATCTACGAATTCTTTGGCATGTTCGACGGTCTCACTTTTGGTCATATGGCCGATGGTTCTATCTGTGAGTATCCCCTCATTCTTTCCTTCAAAGAAATCAAGAACGCTTTTATTTTCTATTTTCCCCTTAGCATCGAATAAGGCGATATCTAAACCGGCTAAGGCGGAGGGGTCTTTAGGAAATTTCTTATTCCACACTTCCCAATTATCTTCTATATCCACTTCTTCTCCTTCGATCCTAGCTCTAAAATTTTTCAAAGCTTTTAAGATCGATTCTATCGTCTCGTCAGTTACACTGTTAGCACTTGCATTCCCCCATCCGACCACATCTTCGGCTTCAATCTTCACGATCACATTCTCTGCAGTCAGAGAAGAACCAGTCGAAATCTTGAAGACCTCGTTTCTGTCTATCCCGATCGGGATCATTTCTAACCTA
>CAYXPD010000120.1:0-4466 GCA_964466995.1 uncultured Thermoplasmata archaeon
AATCTCTACAGCATCCTCTACAGCAACGTTTTCACCAGACAATGAAGAATCGTCTTCCACACTAACTCCAATCCCTATCGCCGTTCCAAAAACACTTGCGATTAAAATGATCACTAAACATATAGCCAAACTTTTTTCATATTCATCCTCTACCTCCAATATATATACTATTCACCCAAAGAGAGTTCTTCGGGATTGAGACTTATAGCGTAATCAATATATAAAGAATTTTTGACGAGTCGGTTATCTATCTGAACCTTTCCTTCCAACCTAAATCTAAGGTTCAAATCCAGCTGGGTCCATTATAATTATAAAATCTCCGATTTTTAATGGGCATGAGAGGTGTCCACATTCACTAGGGTCCATCTTACTATTCAGAAATAGCTTAGCAATGGAAAAGTAGTTTACCTGTAGTTTACCTCATTCTTCAATATTTCTATAATTTTTTCTATCCTACTGAACAGAGTCAATAATAGAATACATTAACAATGATTTTGTCCTAAAATAGTCTAAGGAAAACAGTTTAATCAAATCGTCTAGAAAAGATAAAGTCAGGTTTCGAAGGCCTTTTCGATCTCTTCCAAGACCTTTTGCTCATCGAATGGTTTTACAATGTAGCCTGCTGCACCCTTGTTCATCGCCTCTGTTATTTTTTCGTGCTGTCCTACTGAGGTGACCATAATGACTTTTTGATCCCCATCTTTCTCCTTGATCTTTGGAAGAGCTTCTAATCCATCCATCTCCGGCATTATAACATCCAATGTTATAAGGTCCGGATCGTGTTCATCCATCATCTCTAAACATTCCTTCCCATTCTCCGCTTCACCAACAACATCGTATTCTTCAGAGATCAAATCTTTTAACATCTTACGCATGAAATTGGTGTCGTCAACAATTAGGACACTTTTGGACATAGCGCAGTCCCATTTCTTTAGGTATATTTATTTTTTCTGTTCATCTCCCAATCCTTATTTACAGATGCCAAGAATAGATAACAAATCGACGATATAGGTACGTTAATAATTTTATTTTTTTGAAAAATATTCTTTATAACTTCGGATTCTATATGCGTGGGAAACAAATATATAAACGTAGCTGATTAGATAAGTCATATTATGGAGAACGAGCAAAGAGAGGAAACAAAGATAGAATTGAACGAAGATAACCTTTTCCTTTTAAGAGAAATCTTTGAAACTGCCGCACGTAAATCTGCGGAATCTATATCCAAGATGCTAGGCACTACGGTTAATACTGAAATCTTGAATATTTATTCAAATCCGATAGATCTTGTTGAAAAGGAAATAGAAAAAGAGAATTTAGGTATCATTCTTTACTCTGAGCTCAAAGAAGGAGAAGGTGGAATATCCCTTTTCGTGATGGACGAATCGAGTGCGATGAAACTATCTGGAAAATTGCTCGGAAAAGGAGATGAAAAATCTAAAGAGTTGGGAGAAGATGAAAGGAGCGCTCTAAGAGAAGTTGGAAATATTCTACTAGGAAACTTTTTAGCAGAGATCGGCGATTATTTTGATCTACCTATTTTACACACTCCACCGGAATTAAAACATGATATGATAGGGGTATACCTAGAAAATCTTTTGAGTTATTCCGAGGGTCTTGAAAAAAATGCAATTATCTCAGAAGTAAAACTCGCTGCTGAAGGTGTTGGAGTCAAAGGAAGGTACATTTTATTACCGAGCGATTCACTAACGGAAGATTTTATGGATAATCTGTTTTGATACGTTGTGGCCAATATGATTATGAAAATTGAATACAAGATAAATACTCCTGAAACTTTGAGGAAGTATACATGACCGAAGAAGAAGAGATTAAAATTGGAGAAATGGAAATAACAAATCAGAAAAAAATCTTGGTGGCAAGAGCATTAGGATCCTGTGTTGCTGTCGCAATTTACGATCCTGAAAATGAGGTAGGTGGAATGGCCCATATACTTTTGGGGAAAGGAAACAAAAAGAGAAAAGGTAAAACCGCTCTCTACGCTGATAAAGCTATAAATAGAATGGTGAAAAAGATTCAAGAGGCAGGTGGGAGAAGGAAAAACTTAGAAGCAAAAATCGCAGGTGGGGCTAGCATGTTCTCCTCACAATCAAAAGGCGATATTGGTGATGATAATATCGAAGCTGTTTTGAAGGAACTAAAAGATCGAAACATCCCTATAACGGGTAAAGATATCGGGGGAACTCACGCAAGAAATGTGAGATTTAAAGTTGGCTCGATGTCGATGAGAGTAGAAGTTAAGGTTTGATTTAAAGCTTTTAACTTTGCCTTTTATCAGGATTTTTTAGTTATTTGAAAGTGGACGATGTATTATGAAAAATGTAAAAAAACTTTAAATCCTCCCTCTTCTTAAAACCTAGATATGTCAATAAATAGGGCGAGGGAAGATATGAGCACTACCTGCAAAATGGAATCAAATCTTAATTCAATAAACTATGTGACAGAAAGGTGTTTAAAATGATGGATGTAGTATGGCATTTTATCAGGACATCGATTTACGTTCTAGTCTTTGTGGGAGCTTCTTATTTTATATTTAGAAAGTCACTGACATTTCCTATTTTAACTCTAGTATTTATCATAGCCGGTTCCTTTTCCTTTATGGGAACTGTTTTTGCGGGTTATACAGGATTGGAAAGGTTAGCTATTTATGTCCCAGCGACTATCTTTTTCGCTGGTTTCTCCGCATGGTACGTTAAGAATTTTGTAACCGATAGGCTCATAAAAATACAGGATGAGGCAGATAGATTAGCTGAAGGTGATTTCAGTCATGAGTTCAATATTGGTGAAGAGATAGGCATATTCGGTAAAATCATTGAATCTGAAACTGAGTTGACTAGGATGAATGAATCTTTCAACAAGATGAAAAACAATCTGAATCACTCTATATCGGAGATCCAATCATCTATGAGATCTCTATCAAATGGAGAATTAGATACTAAAGTGGATGTCAGTAGGTTGAGTGGAGAGTACAGAAAGATGGGTACTTCCGTCAATAAGAGCCTCAACTCGGTTAAAAAATCCTTAGATGGCATGAAAGTTACAATGTCTGGATTAGCTGAAGGTGACCTTGATAGAAAAATAGACACATCCGAGTTAGAGGGCGACTATAAAGAGATGGGTGAATCGGTAAACAGAAGTATCAAAGCGGTGCAGAACTCCATGGACCAGATAAGAATGACGATGACCAATCTTGCCGAGGGCGAGTTGGACACGAATATAGACGCTAAAGAGATGGAGGGTAACTACAGGGAGATGGCAGAATCAGTGAACGAAAGCATGGATAAAGTCAGAGAGTCGATGGATGAGATAAAGAGAGTTATGAACTCTCTTGCTGCAGGTGAATTAGAGGTGAAAATTGATAACAGCGAGATGAAGGGCGATTATAGCGAGATGGCAGGATCGGTGAATCGAAGCGTCAGTGCCGTG
Source organism: uncultured Thermoplasmata archaeon (assembly GCA_964466995.1). Lineage (GTDB taxonomy): Archaea > Thermoplasmatota > Thermoplasmata > Halarchaeoplasmatales > Halarchaeoplasmataceae > Natronoplasma. The sequence goes on from CAYXPD010000120.1 coordinate 3,445, forward strand.
GAAGATTCGATAAGCCAGATAAATCAGGTGATGCAGAATCTAGCCAAAGGGGAGTTAGATGTAAATATCGATACCGATAGACTTTCAGGTGATTACGAAGAGATGGGCCGTTCCGTGAATGAGACTTTAGAAGCAGTAACGAATTCCATAAGACAGATAAAAGAAGTAATGGAAGCACTAGCTAGAGGTGAGCTCGATAAGGAAGTCGAGACAGAAGAACTGAAAGGAGAATATCTCTCCATGGGTGAGGCTGTGAACGAAAGCATGGAGAACACTAGAGAAAACATCAGAGAGTTGAAACAGGCGGTAAATGAACTCAATGATGCGTCGAAGACAGTAGCGGCATCGTCTGAAGAGTTGAGTTCGACTTCGGAAAACGTTACCGAGTCCGTTCAGAAGATATCTCAGGGTACATCCGAACAGTCTCAGATGGCTGAAGGTTTAGCCCGTACAATTGAAGACGGAGCTGCTAATATGGAGGAAACATCAGCATCAACGGAGGATATAGCCGCGTCTGCTGAAGAGGTCGCTGCTCAGACAGATGAGGGACAAAAAAGTGCGGAAAAAGCTTCTGAAGAGGTTAAGGAACTGAAAGAGATACTAGATATAACCGCAGAAAAAGTTCACCGCTTAGACGAGCAATCAGATCAGATTGGAGAGGTCATAGATACCATCTCTAATATTGCTGAACAGACAAACCTTCTAGCGCTCAACGCTTCTATCGAGGCGGCTAGGGCAGGAGAACATGGTGAAGGATTCGCGGTCGTAGCTGACTCCGTTAGAGAACTCGCAGAAGAGACCCAAGATGAAACAGAAAATATAAAGGATATAATAGAGAGTACACAGGAGAATGCCTCCGAAGTGGTTGAGGGCGTTAAAGATGTCAGCGAGAAAGCTGAAAATGTGGATTCAGTTACTCAGGAAAATCTCGATGCTTTGGAACAGATAAGAGAGGCAACAGATTCAGTATCGAATTCTATACAGCAGATATCTGGCGCCGTAGACGAAGTATCTGATCAACT
>CAYXPD010000121.1:0-4455 GCA_964466995.1 uncultured Thermoplasmata archaeon
CACATTAAGATATTTTGAAGATGAGTACAAGGCGCACTTAGAAGATGGTGAGTGCCCGGCCAATGTTTGTAGAGAATTGATCACTTACACTGTCTCTGAAGATTGCATTGGATGCGGAACTTGCGCCCAGGAATGCCCGGCAAATGCTATTTCAGGTGGGTCTAAAGAAGTTCATGTGATCGATCAAGATGTTTGTATAAGATGTGGGGCTTGTCAAGAAGTCTGCCCAGTCGATGCCGTGGAGGTGGAATAGATGTCTGATAGGATAACTGTGACGATCGATGGAGATGATTATGAAACTGAAGCCGGAAAGAAAGTTTTAGATGTCTGTAGAGAGAATGATTTATTCGTGCCTACACTCTGTGAGATCGAATACATAGAAGAGCCCTTCGGTGGATGTCGAGTCTGTCTGGTGGAAGTCACGACTGATAGGGGAACTGAAGTAACTACCTCTTGCGATACGCCGATACAGGATGGAATGGAGATAAAAACCGAGACGGAAAAGGTTTATGATGGCCGAAAGATGGCACTCGAGCTCCTTCTATCAGAACATACTGGAGATTGCGTAGCACCCTGTTCTATGGAGTGTCCTGCGAGTCTAGACGTACAGGGTTATCTCGCTCATATAGCCAATGGAAGACCGAGTGAAGCTGTTAAGCTAATAAAAGAGAAAAGTCCTTTGGCTTTGAGTCTCGGGATGGCATGCTTTGCCCCCTGTGAAGATGAATGTAGGAGAGAATTGGTGGAAGATCCGATCGCTATCAGACAGCAGAAGATGTTCGCCGCCGAGGAAGATATCGAAAATCCTTGGACACCTGAAATTGATGAAGAAACAGGTAAAAGCGTAGGTATTGTAGGAGGCGGTCCTGCGGGATTGACCGCGGCTTATTTTTTGAGAATGGAAGGACACGATGTGAAGATTTATGACATGATGCCGGAACTCGGAGGGATGATGCGGTATGGGATACCTGAATATCGTTTACCCAACGATCTTCTCGATAAGGAAATAGATTGGATACTCGATCTAGGTATTGAAGCGGAAACGGAAACAAAACTCGGTGAGGATATCTCACTCGAAAAACTGAGAAAAAAGCATGATGCTGTATTCATGGGAACTGGTGCATGGGAACCATGGATGATACCGATAGATGGTATCGATTTGAGAGGTGTTATGGGCGGCATCGACTTCTTGATAGATTATAATTTAGGGGAGGAGTTAGATCTCGGTGAAAAAATTGTTGTCATCGGATGCGGCAATACCGCGATAGACGTTGCGAGGACGGCAAAAAGGATGGGAAAAGATGTGACTATAGCTTACCGCAGGAGTGAAGAACAGGCGCCGGCTCACCAAGACGAGATCGACGAAGCTAAAGAAGAGGGGATAAATTTTGAATTCCTGGTTAGCCCAAAAAAAGTATGTAGTGCAGAAGACGAGGATTGTGTAGAGAAGGTCACGTGTTCTCCCGTTGAACTCGGTGAGCCTGATGAATCTGGACGTCCTAAGCCGATAGAGATACCAGATGAAACAGTTGAGATTGAAAGTGACAGTGTTGTTCTTGCGATAGGTCAGCAACCTGACAAAGAACTATTAGAAAAAGAAGGTATCAAAGTCGATGATTACACTGTTGTAAAGAATTCTGAATTCCAGACTAATTACGAAGATGTATTCACCGCTGGAGATGCAAATCTAGGTCCGTCTTCGATCGTTGAAACAACAGGCATGGCAAGAGAAGCTGCTTATGCATTGGATGCCTATCTTGAAGATCGATTAGAAGATTATGAAGTCCCAGAGGATTACAAGGATCCATTTGGTTATGTTCATAAGGCTGAAGTCACAGAAGAAGACCTTTTAGATTACAATAAAGAATCGAGAAAGGAGATGCCAACTAGGTCTCCTCAAGAGAGAAATGTGGATTTCGATAGGATCGAACTTGGTTTTTCTCCGGAGCCCGCTAGAAATGAAGCTGAAAGGTGTTTAGAATGTGGATGCCTTGATCGTTTTGAATGTAAACTGAGAGAGTACTCAAACTTGTTCGATGCGAGACAAGAGGCCTATGAAGGATTCAAGTTTGAACTAGAAAAAGATAATTCTCATCCCTATGTGGTGAGAGAACCAGAGAAATGTATTCAATGTGGTTCCTGCGTGAGAACCACCGAGCAGGTCCACGGAGAAGGTGTTGTTCAGTTCGCAAATAGAGGATTCCAAACAGTCGTAGAGCCAGCTTTCGGAGATCCTTTAGGAGAGGTTGAAAGTAAACTTATAGGAGATTTAGCCGATTCCTGTCCAACCGGGGCATTTGAAGAAAAGCTGCAGGATAGAAAACCAGGTCCCCACGAAACAGAAATAGCTGGAGAAACCTTCTGTACAAAGTGTGGTATGACGTGTCCTGCTGAGATACATACGATAAATGGGAGGCCCGTAATGATGAAACCAGCTGAAGATCCAATTTATCAGGGGCACCTTTGCGATATGGGAAAATTTGATAACCCCATAAGGACGGGAAATAATGATGTTGCTTTTGAAGCCAAGCTAGAAGGATTGGAAGAGCTCATTAGAGATAAGAGGATAGATATAATCGTTGGTGCCGGGACTACAATCGAGGAGGCGGAAAAACTAAAAGAGTTAGCAGACCGAACTGGAGGTAAAATCGTTGCCTCCGTAACTGATTCGAGGTCAACGGCAGGTCTAAAAGACTTGAAATCTGTTGAGGAAATATATGTAGATCCCTCAGTTTACGATAAAGCTCCTATCTTGAAAATGTTCGTGGAGAGAGCTAAAAAGAGGGGAACTAACATCGTCGATTCTTTAGAAAAACTTGAAGATGGTATCGGTATCGTACCCCCTTCTAAAGCTGAAGGTCTAGATAAAAATATGATCGTACAGTCCGGTGCAAATGCCTACGGCTTGTCATGTTTAGAGATCTTGGAAGGGGAAGTGGAAACTGGAACTGTATTGGTTTACGGAGATAGGGATACAATGAGCGAACAGCTCAAAGGTAAAGAGATAATACATCTATCTGGAACGGAAGATGGAAGACTCGAAGCAGATATTGAGATTCCGATACGTTCACCGCTTGAGAAACGAGGCACTATCAGGAATCTATTCGGTAGAGAGATAAATCTCAGACCGGTTATTGACTCCGATTTACCGAGAAATCTAGAAATACTAGACAGGATCATTGCTCTGTTATAAGAAGAGGTATATGCTAGAAAATGGGTAAAAAGTGTTTTTACCCTCTTCGTATATAAAGAGAGATAACCTGTACCAATACATTTTAATCTTCGCATCATCCTTAGGACCTAATTATGTCCACGATCGATGAATTTTATGAAAGGGTCTCTGACCTCTATTCGAGAGACGAATTTAAAGAAAAGATACAAGAAAAAAAAGACAAATTCGATCATTTTTTCGACAAGGAAACATTAGCTCATATGGTAGTAGCGGAGAAAGGTAGAAACGAAAGTGCGATTCGTGATATAGGAGAAATAGAAGCTGGGGAAGAGGCTACGGTTCAGGGAGAGATAATTGATCTCGGTTCTTTGCGGACCTTTCAAAATGACGATGGTGAAGGCAAAGTCAGGAATGTTCGAATCGATGATGGAACAGGAACGATAAAGGTGGTTTTTTGGGATGAAGAGACGGAAAGAGTGGAAGAAGATTTTGAACTTGGTTTAGAGTTAAGGGTTGTGAATGGTTACGTTCAAGATAAAGGATATGGGAAACAGATATCTGCAGGAAAATGGGGCGAGATCCGATTGATAGAGGAAAGCAAAAAGGATTAATAATCTTACCTCATACTGATAACTGATGGTTGAAGAGGAGGCTAAGGAAGGTTATATCGAAGAACTGATCGAGTGTCCCTTTTGTGGTGGGTTCGTACTAGATGAATTTGAATGTATTTTATGCGGTGAAGAAATACTCGAGAGTGAGATGGTACTAAGAACTAAAACGGTTTGTTCAAAGTGTAGAACAGAAGTAAACGAAGACTCACAAAGCTGTCCAGAATGTGAAGTGGAGTTTTGACGAACAATCTTCCAAAGAAAAAAAACGACGATAAGTAGGTTTTACGATGCCTGATGATGACTTAACTTACGAAGAAGTAATCGATGTATGGGAGAGAGAAAAAGAAGCTAAATTGCCCTGCACGCTGCCTAATAATTTTTATGAAAGATTAAGAAGATACATACAGGACCTAGAAAAAAAGGTAGAAGATATTGAAGTTCCTCCCAAAAATAAACGTGCGAGAAGGATACAGAAGCAATATGAGAGGGTACAGAAGATCGCAGAACTTTTTTTCAAAGAAAGACAGAAGAAGATCGTTTTAGCCGCATACCACAAATCGATGGGAAAAACTGTCAGTGCTGAAAATCTGGTCGAAGAGGAACTAGAACTTTTAGAAGAAATATCGACACTTTTGAAAGAATTAAAGAATCAAGTTTTTTTGGGAGAATATA
>CAYXPD010000122.1:0-4445 GCA_964466995.1 uncultured Thermoplasmata archaeon
AGGTTGATGAAAAAAAAGAAGACTCGTGATCAGGATTGATGGGAGGAGAAAAAGATGTTAAAGTCTGGAGATGTACGGTATGTGGTTACCTTGCTGGAAGAGAAGAGCCACCTCCAGTCTGTCCAATATGCAAAGCTAAAGCCGAAAAATTTGAAGAGTTTGAAGATTTTGGATGAAAACCAAATTTATCTAGTCTCGAATTGAAGACCGCCCTTGTCCGTTAGTGTGATCATCTTGTCTCCCTTCAAATTGATAGTTGTCATTTTCAAGTCCCTAACATTTTCGCTGTATATGTCTATGATCTCTTCTCTATCCACAACCGCTCGATTCGTCGGTATCAGATCGTTATCTATACGCACTAAACACCTTTTGATCAAATCTTTAGCTTCTTCTTCCGTGATCTCCTGACCTTCTTCAGAAGCTTTTCCTTCCCTTTCTATCTTTTTTTTCATGAGTTTACCGTCTTTCTTTTCGATGCAGAGTTTTCCACTGAGGATGGATTTATGTTTATTTTCCTCTAGATTATCCAGAAACTCTTCTACCATATCGTCCTTTTCATCTTTAGACATTTCTGCACCGGTGTTTCTAAACTCGAAACTGTCTTCTCTTTCCCAGTGTTTGAACCTCCAACAGGTACCGTTCAGTTCTCTCTCGAGTAGTTCTTCGATCTCTTCTTTTTCCATGTTTTCGAGCCTCTTATAATTCAAATGGTTTTTGTCCTCTTTTGGATGTAAGATGATAAGTATTATTAAACTATGTGCTTTTTTACTCAATGATTTCCGAGATATGCGATGAAGGTGAAAAGGTGGATCTAGAAAATAGAAAGCTTTCTAGGCAATTTTACAGTAGAGATGCAGAAACTGTGGCTGAAGAGCTTCTGGGAAAAATCTTGGTTCGTATCTCTCCGGAAGGAAAGACAATCGGAAAGATCGTTGAAACAGAAGCATACCTCGGCGAAGAAGATCCAGCTTCACATTCGTACCAAGGTGGAGAAACAGAAAGGACGAGAGTCATGTTCGGTCCAGCCGGTCATGCTTATGTCTATCTGATCTATGGGATGTATCATTGTTTCAACGCCGTTACGGGAAAAGAAGGAGAACCTGAAGGTGTTTTTGTGAGGGCCCTAGAACCCATAGATGGATCAGAGCTTATGAAAGAGAGAAGGGATTTGAAAGAAGAACAGGAATTGACGAACGGACCAGGTAAGCTCTGCATAGCTATGGATATAGATAAGCAGTTGAACGGAAAGGACCTAACTGGAGACAGGCTTTACATCTCTGAAACAAAAAAATCTGAAAATTTTGATATCAAAAAGGCTAGAAGGATCAACATAGATTATGCTGGTAAAGCGAAAGAATGGAAATTAAGATTTCTGATAGAAGGAAATTCCTACGTCAGTGAAAGTCCTGGATGAAGATATTTTCGATAAATTTCATGGGATCTCCTTCTCTTCGATCATATTTTTGAACTCTTCCTCGTTCAATATTTCGACTCCTTCTTCGTCTGCATCGTCTAGCTTTGAACCGGGATTTTCTCCTTTGACCAAGTAATCCGTCACACCACTGACGCTCGAGGTGACTCTTCCACCATGTTCCTCAACCCACTCAGAAGCCTCGCTCCTCGTGTAATCGTCTAGAGCACCGGTGAATACGAAACGTTTTCCTTCCAAGAATTGTTCAGCAGTTTCTCGTTCCGATTCCATCTTAACTCCTAATCTCTTCAGATCACTGATCATCTTCTTGTTCTGCTGGTCGGAAAAGAATTGAACTAAGCTTTCTGCAGTTTCAGGGCCTATCTCATCTATCTCTAGGAGGCTCTCAGGGCCTTCATCCATAAGTTCATCGATCGATTCGTAATTATCTGCAAGCACATTTGACATGTGACTTCCGACGTACCGTATCCCAAATCCATAAAGAACTCGAGCTAGACCTTGGCCCTTGCTCTCTTCTATTTGGTCTAACAAGTTTTGGGCGGATTTTTCGGCCATCCTCTCTATCTGTACGATCTCCCATTTCTGAAGGCGATATAAGTCGGGTATGCTCTCAACTAGTTCGTTCTCGACCAGCTTTTCTATGACCTTTGGTCCGAGACCTTCGATGTCCATCGCTTCTCGAGTTGTCCAATGTTCTATCTTTTGTTTGACTTGGGCAGGGCATTGGGCATTTATACATCTTCTAGCGACTTCGTCTCCGATTCTTTTTGCCTCGCTCCCGCAGACAGGGCATTTTTCAGGTAATTGGAAGATCCCTTCACTTTTCTTTTCTGTGACCTTGATTATCTGGGGTATTATCTCTCCCGCTTTTTCCACAAGGACTTTATCTCCTACATTCACACCTTTCCTTTCCAACTCATCTTCGTTGTGGAGTGAAGCTCTCTCGACTACAGTTCCAGATAATTGGACCGGTTCTAGTATGGCTATGGGGGTCAATTTTCCGGTTCTTCCTACCTGGACTTCTATGTCTTCGATAATACTGGTTTTTCTCATAGCGGGATATTTGTAGGCGATGGCCCAGCGTGGATGTTTGGAGGTTGCTCCAAGGATATCGTGATAATCTAATTTATTGACCTTTACCACGATGCCGTCTATCTCGTAGTTCAAATCTTCCTTCTTATCTTCCCAATCATCGATATGCTCGATGACTTCTTCGATACCTTCTTTTTTAACTATATTTTTATTGACTTTTAGCCCCGCCCTTTTCATCTCTTGAAGACATTCCCAATGAGTCTCAAAACTCCCTTCTAAGTTGTAACTTAATGTGTAGACGAAGATATCTAGAGGTCTGTCAGCAACTATTGTGGGGTCTTTATTCCTGACTGTTCCGGCAGCCGCATTTCTGGGATTGGCGAATGGGTCCTTACCTTCATCTAATCGTCTTTCGTTCATTTCATCGAATTCATCCCTAGGCATGTAAACTTCGCCTCTGAATTCAGCTGTTTGAAGGATCGTATCATCGGTCAATTTTAGCGGTATCGTATGCATGGTCTTTAGATTAGGAGTGATGTTCTCTCCTCTTTCACCATCTCCTCTAGTTGATCCACGCTGGAAAACTTTGTTTTCGTAGTAGAGAGCTACACCAAGACCGTCAATCTTCGGTTCGACCACGTATTCGATATCTTCGTTTTCCTTACCCAATCCTTTTCTAACCCTCCTATCGAATTCTCTCAGTTCATCATGATTGAAGGTGTTATCTAAGCTCAGCATGGCACTCAGATGTTCTACTGTTTCGAATTCGTCTATTTCAGCAGAAATCACTCTCTGGGTCGGTGAGTCTTCTGTTACGAGCTCTGGGTATTTTTCCTCTATCGCCTCAAGCTCTTTAACCAGCAAGTCGTATTCGTGGTCGCTAATCTGTGGATCGTTCTCGATGTAATATTTTCTGTCATGGTATCTTATCTCTTCTCTCAGTTCTTCAGCTCTCTCTTCAGCTTTCTCTTTAGAATCAGGGACTTCGAAGTCTTCTTTATCCATCTCATCTCCCTCCTAATATCTCCATCAGTTGTTCATTCGAACGAGTATTCAGGACATCTTTTGATTCGAGCCAAGCTCTTCTAGCGGTAGCGACTCCATATTTCATGAAATTAAGATGGCTCAATCCATGTGCATCCGTGCCCAGTGAAATCATAACGTCTCTTTCCATAGCCTCTCTAGCGTTCAATGGATCAAGATCAAGTCTCTGAGGTGAAGCATTTATCTCTAGGACCACATCATTTTTCTCTGCGCTTTCTATGATCCTATTGATGTCAACATCATAACCTTCTCTTTCCCCCAGCTTTCTACCAGTAGGATGAGCGAATATGTCGATCAAACCCGTTTCAAAAGCTTCGGTTATCCGTTCTGTCTGTTCGTTCTCGTCCATCTTGAAGTTAGAATGCACTGCGCCTAAAACTATATCTAAGTCGTTTAAAGTATCATGATCCATATCTAGAGTCCCGTCTTTTTTTATGTCGACCTCGATGCCGTCAAGGATGTGTATGGCTAATTCTTCCTGTGCCTCAATTATCTCTTTTTTCCTTTCATCAAGGTCTTCCTTTGTCAATCCATCAGCGACACTCAAGCCCTGGGAATGATCTGTTAGGGCGATGTATTCATAGCCTCTGTTCTGTGCTTCCTTAGCCATCTCGTAGACGGTGTTCTGCCCATCGCTCCAATCGGTATGAGACTGTAAATCACCTTTTATATCTTCAAGTTCGATCAAGTCGGGCAGATTTTCTTCTTTAGCGGCTTCGATCTCACCTCGATTTTCTCTCAATTCAGGTGGTATCCATTTCAGAGAAAGTTCATTGTAGATATCCTCTTCTGTCTTTCCAGCGACCTTTTCTTCGGTTCCTTTTTTGAATAGTCCATATTCGTTTAGCTTGTACCCTTTGTCTATGGCTATCTGTCTGAGAGGTACATTGTGTTCTTTGGCTCCGGTAAAATATTGTAGGGCGGCTCCAAAACTTTC
>CAYXPD010000123.1:0-4430 GCA_964466995.1 uncultured Thermoplasmata archaeon
AAACTTGTCGGTTCAGAGCTGGTCCAGAAATACATAGGAGAAGGCGCAAGGATGGTGAGAGAACTCTTCGAAATGGCTAGAGAGAAATCCCCCTCAGTGATATTCATAGACGAGTTGGATTCCGTAGCTACTAAAAGACAAGAGCAGGCGACATCGGGTGATAGAGAAGTTCAGAGGACTATGATGCAACTTTTATCTGAACTTGACGGCTTTGATCCGTTAGGTGAGGTGAAGATAATAGGAGCTACTAACCGTCCAAAGCTACTGGATAAAGCCTTGTTGAGACCAGGGCGATTCGATAGGATCATCGAAACACCTAAGCCTGATTATCAGGCTAGAAAACATATATTCAAACTACACATGAGAGATATGAATGTATCTGAGAGTATAGACCTTGATATATTGGCAACCGAATCTGAAGATGCTAGCGGTGCCGATATAAAGGCTATCTGTACTGAAGCTGGTATGTTTTCTATAAGGAGAGAAGGTGGCGAGGAAATAGAACAAAGAGACTTCCTTGAAGCGATTGAAAAGGTCCTTTCAGACTCAACAGAGAGACAGATCAAAAAACAAGTCATGTACGCGTGAAAAAACCTATTATTTTTCTTCAATATCTCTTTCTATGACCAATGGACCTACATAGTCGCAGTTTTCACAGTGATATTTGTAGCCTGTTATGAAGGCCGTTTCAGGAAATATCTTTTGACTCCCACAGTTGGGACACTCTAATTTCTTTTTTGTTTTTTTCATTTTATCAGGATGATGATTGTCCCCTGGCCGTAACAGGTAGGTTCATCGTAAGGGACATCCAACTCCCCTCCTTGACTCTGACCAGGGGTGTGTCCGGTCCTGGGGTTGTTCCCTGATCATCTTTGGGACGTTTCGTCCACATCACAGGGGGACCCATCAGGACCAATATAACTATAAGAGCCGAAGTATTTCAAACCATCGGATTTTATTAACTGTCGGAGAATGAAGTGAAATATTTTATACTACGAATTCATCATAGATTGATAGATGTCCAATATAATGAATAGACTATCGGCACCTAAAAAAATCTGATTTTTGGAGGGATCTTCACCCATGGCAGAAGATAATCAAAAAAGTGGCAAAAAAGATGACAAGATAAAAAAGAAATCAAAGAAAAAAGTGATGAAGAGAAAGGACGAAGAAAGGACAGAAGCGGTTAAAACGTTGATGATCGCTAGTTACAGGGAGAATTACACGGAAGAATCATTGGACGTTATAAGGCAGATAATAAATCAGGAGAAACCTGAAAAGATAATAGTTTTGAAGGCGATCGAACAAAAAGAGCCTCTAGAGCTGGTAGATGCCAATATAGGTGTTGAAAGCAAGAAGGATTTTTTGGAGTCTGTGGAAAAGGAAAAAAAAGATCAGGCCGATAGGTACGCCAAAGATTTGGTAGACCTGATAGAGAGATTTGACATACCTTCGGAAGTTCATCTCAGGAAAGGGGCTGACGTGGCAAAAGAGATCATCGATGAATTCGAAAAACTCGATGTCGATCATGTCATAATCCACGAACCCAAGAGAGGTCCTTTAGGTAAAGTGATAGAGGGCAGTATATCGGAAAATGTTAAAAAAGGTGTGGACACTAAAAAAGTCACGCTGTTAGAGTAAGGCCTTTCGTAACTTTCGGTTTGACAACTATAGCTCAGGTATTATAAGGCAAACTATCTCAAAAACATGCTAAAGAGGTAAATATGAGTCAAGCAATAACCGACTTAATATTGAGGATCAGAAATCCAGATCTGAACTTCCTCAGCCATTTGAAGAAGGATAAGGTCCAGGGAGTCATAGGTCTAATCATATTCGGCATCTTGATCTTGATCTTCAATCAGACCGCTCCCGATACAGTGACGGCTCAGCAGTATTATGGTTTAGCGCTATTGTTTTTAGCTATCTACTACTGGCTTTTGACCCCAGTATCTTATATGTTTACTGCATTCCTGATAATCTCCTTTTCAGTGATGCTTGGTATCATAGAACCGACTGATGCATTTACTGGTTTCGCATCAACTACCATATTCTTCCTTATAGGAGCCTTCATCTTGAGTCTAACGATAGAGAAATACGGACTCCATAAGAGGATTGCTCTAAAAGTTTTGAAAAGATTCGGCGACAATCCAAAGCGGTTTATCTTGGGTATAGTTCTGATAGGATCTTTTCTCTCAATGACGATGCCGGCTCACGGTGTTGCCGCCGTATTTATCCCTGTTTTGCTCAGTATCTACTCAACGTTTGAAGAGGGCAAACTCAATCCTCATTTTGTAAAGGCTAGCCTCCTAGGCCTTTCTTTTTCAACTAGTGTTGGTAGTATGGGTACACTTCTGGGCGGAGCTAGGAATCCATTAGCTATAGAGATATATTATGCCGAAACCGGCAAGTCCATCTCTTTTGTTGAATGGTTTATCGCAGCCATACCCATGGTTCTTCTTATGACTGTGTCCGTGTATATAGTCCTCACAAAGATATTCGATGTGGGAGGTGTTGATATGGAAAAACTATTGAGTGAAGTGGGTTCTCAAGTCGAAGAGATGGGTAAGTTTTCCATGGGGGAAGCCAAAGCCTTGGGTTTTCTGATATCTGCTTTCATATCTTGGGCTGTTTTAGGACAGGTTTTTGGCATGGGTGTGATAGCGGTATTCATCTCCGTTGTTATCGCTTTATCAGGTACTATAAGCTGGGACGATATATCTCAAAGACTGCCCTGGGGTACCATATTTCTTTACGGTGGAGCGATATCATTAGGATTTATTTTAGGAGAATCTCAAACTCTCCAGTTCATCGCTACCTCCCTGCTGGATATGGTGGGAGAAAATCCATTCCTGCTACTTGCTATGTTTGCGGTTCTGACCGCCTTCCTTTCGAACGTTATGAGCAACGCCGCGACAACCGGTGTGGTTTTGCCTATCGCACTTTCAGCTATGCTGGTCATGGACTTCCCGGATATATTACCCGTATATCTGGTTGCGCTCCCCAGTGCCTTTGCCTTCATGTTCATTGTTGGAACACCAAGTGCAGCACTGGTTTATTCGACTGGTCATCTTAAACAAAAAGATTTCCTGATCTCTGGTCTGATCTTAAACATCATAGGATTAGCTATATTCCTCAGTATAGGTTTGGGATGGTGGAGACTGCTTGGATATTGGTGAAAGATAGATAGGATGAGGATCGATGAAAAAGGGCGAGTTAGATAAAAAGGATAAAACGACAAACACTCTAATGATAGCCTGCTATGAGTCCCCTTACTCGAAGGAATCTCTAAAAATGATAAAGAGGACGATTGAGAAAAAAAGCCCCACGAAAATAATAATCTTGAAGATAATCGAACAGCCAAAGATAGAGAAAGTGATGGATACAAGGATAGGTAAAAAGACGGAGGAAGATTTCATGAAATCGGTTATAGAGGACAAGAAAAGAGAGGTAGATGCCTATGCCGAAGACATTCTGGAGATGACAGATGAAGCAGGAATACCTACCGAAGTCAGATTGAGGAAGACTGAAGCTATCGCTGACAAGATTATAGAAGATTACGAAGAGATGGAGATCGATCACCTCATAATCCAGGACAGCGATAGAGATTTACTCGAAAAATTGGCTAGAGGCGATATCGAGAGAGAAGTCAAAAAAGAGATCGATGAAGAAGATGTTATGGAGTTAGAATGATTTTTCAGACAAAAGATTTAAAGCCGAGAGAGTCCAACACGTCTAATGATAAAAGATGTCGATAGTCAGACTAGGTAAGTTGCACCTGCACTGGTGTGATCACTGCAATGTCCCTATAGTAGAAGATGGGAACTGTGGACTATGTGGTGAATCCTCAAGAAAAGTCGAGATCACTCCTCCTGGAGATGTAAGGCCAGCTTTCGAGGAGGATATCAATCTTATTAGAAATACTATAGATAGGCAATGGGGTGAGGGTTATTCTTATGAAATATTTTGCGAGGGAACACCTGTCGTTTTGAACGGCATACCTTACAGAGATAGGATGGACGAGGTCATCATAGACGGTGAAGTGATCGGAGCTTTGAGATACAATCCTGAGAGAAAATTGGAGGGGAAAGATCCTTATGAGTTCATATTAAGACCATGGAAAGGTTTGGAAAGCCCAGAAGAAGGTTTTGTGGTGGTAGACAAAGGAGCTGTAGAACCCATACTAAGTGGGGGTAGTGTACTAGCGCCAGGAATAACGGATGCGGATAAGTCCATCGAAGAAGGAGATGAAGTCATAGTAGTAGATAAATCGGGTAAAGTGCTCTGTTCAGGTTCTGCAAGACGTTCTGGTGAAGAACTCATAGAAACCTCTTCCGGAAGAGGGGTAAAGAACAGGTGGAGGATCTCTGATTACACTCCTGATGAAAAGAAAGCTAGTTGGGAAGAAGTTATTGAAGCTAACCGGGAACATA
>CAYXPD010000124.1:0-4407 GCA_964466995.1 uncultured Thermoplasmata archaeon
TTGATCACCAATAATCCAGATGCTTATTGTATAGAAAGTGCTAAAAAACACCATATTGACTATCAGATAATAGAACATACGTGAAAAAGTCGAGAAGAACATGAACAAGATATAGTCAAGGTGCTGAAAAAGTATGAACCGGACTTGATCGTTTTGGCTGGGTACATGAGGATATTGACAGATGATTTCGTCGATAGATATTATGGTAAGATGATAAATATCCATCCAGCTCTCCTTCCTCTCTTCGGTGGTGAAGGGATGTACGGAGAAAAAGTCCACGAAGCGGTCCTAGATGCAGGGATGAAAAGAACAGGGTGTTCTGTTCACTTCGTAACGAGCGAGGTGGATGGCGGACCGATAATAGATCAGAGGTGTGTCCCGGTTAAAAACGATGACGACATTCATAGTCTTTCTGAACGTGTGAAAGAAAAGGAGCATGAGTTGTTACCTGAAGTGGTAGGAGCTTTTGCCGATGGAAGGATAAAATTAGAGGATGGTGAAGCGAAGATCCTTCCCGAAAAAGATAATTAAGTCTTAGTTTATTCCTCATCTAGAGAAAATATCAGTAAATTTTGGAGGTATTATTACAGATGCCCGCGTTAGATGATTCAAGGATAGAAGAATTGGAAGAGATGGCTAGAAAAATAAGAGTTCATATCGTGAAGAGTACTCACGAAGCTGGTTCAGGACATCCTGGCGGGTCATTGTCCGCTACGGATATATTGACCGCGCTCTATTTTGAAGTGATGGATCATAGACCAGACGAACCCGAATGGCCGAAGAGAGATAGATTGGTGCTCAGCAAGGGACATGCCGCACCTGCACTTTACGGTGCCTTAGCGGAAGCGGGTTACTTTCCGACAGAGGAACTGATGACTTTGAGAAAACTAGGATCTAGACTTCAGGGACACCCTTCTGTTAAAGACACTCCTGGTGTAGATGCATCTACGGGTTCTCTCGGTCAGGGTCTTTCCATAGCGAACGGCATGGCGCTTTCAGCCAAGATCGATCGAGAGTCTTACAGGGTCTTTGCGATATGTGGTGACGGCGAGATACAGTCCGGTCAGATATGGGAGGCTGCGATGTTCGCTAGTCACAACAATCTTGACAACTTGATAGTATTTTTGGATAGGAACAAACTGCAGATCGATGGATCTACCGAGGAAGTTTTGAGTATAGAGCCGATAATCTCGAAGTGGCATGCTTTCGGATGGCACGTGATGGAGATAAATGGCCATGATATGGATCAGATCGTTGACGCTATAAATAAAGCCGAAGAAGTTCACGGGGAACCATCGATAATCGTTGCTAATACAATCAAAGGAAAAGGTGTGCCTTTCATGGAAGGTTCCTTAGCTTTCCACGGCAAAGCCGCTGATGACGATCAGCTAGAGACCGCTTTAGAAGCTCTCGGTGAAAAAGACGGAGGTGATGAATGATGTGGGAGATGGCTAAACAGCGAGACGCCTATGGAGAAGCACTCGTCGAACTCGGGAGGGAAAGGGACGATATCGTGGTTCTTGGTGCTGATCTCTGTGGTTCTTGTAGGGTGACAGATTTCGGAGATGAATTCCCGGAAAGGATGTTCAATCTTGGTATAGCGGAGCAGAACATGACCGGTGTGGCCTCAGGATTGGCTCTTTCTGGAAAGACAGTCTTTTCCAGTACTTTCGCAGTTTTCGCGACAGGTCGTGCATACGATCAAGTGAGACAGAGCATCGCTTATCCCGAATTAGATGTGAAGATAGTCTCAACCCACGCGGGCATAACAGTCGGCGGTGACGGAGCCTCGCATCAGATGTTAGAGGATATAGCCCTGATGAGGGTACTTCCTAACATGAAGGTAGTGGCCCCCGCTGACTATAATGAAAGCAGGAAAGCGACATTCGCTGTCTCAGAAGAAGATGGACCGTTCTACATCCGGATGGGCAGATCGAGCGTACCTATTGTGACTGAAGAGGACGATCCCTTCGAGATAGGTAAAGCTACTATATTGAAGGAAGGTGCTGACGTCACGTTGATAGGTACGGGGATCATGGTCTCAGAGTGTTTGAAAGCAGCTGAAAGATTGGATAAACAGGAAGACATAAACGCGAGAGTCTTGAACATGAGCACTATCAAACCTCTCGACGAGGAAAAGATAATAAAATCTGCCAAGGAGACTGGGGGTATAGTCACAGCTGAAGAGCACGTCGTTAGCCAGGGGATGGGAAGCGGAATAGCTCAAGTCCTTTCCGAGAGCGATTATCACGTACCTATGAAGCGTGTTGGTATCCCTAATGTTTTCGGCGAATCCGGCGAAAGTGACGAGTTGATGGAGAAGTACGGATTGACCGCAGAACATATAGTCGAGAGTGCACATGATGTATTAGAAAGAAGATAAATTGTATGATAGAGCGTGATATTATGGATATATTTGTAGATACCGCAGAATTAGACGAGATAAAAGAAGCAGAATCATGGGGTATATTGGATGGCGTCACGACCAATCCTTCTCTCATAAAAAACGCAGTTGAATCAGCAGATGGTAAGATAAGCTTAGAGGAACACATAGAAGACATACTTAAAACAGTCGATGGCCCCGTTAGTTTAGAGGCAACAAAGACCGATAGTGAAGGCATGGTCAAAGAAGCTGAGGTGCTTTATGAGAAATTTAACCCTGTGAACGAAAACGTGGTTGTGAAGATTCCTATAAACACAGCGATGGATAAAGACGATGATAATTTCGAGGGTGTCAAAGCCATCAAAGTGTTGAGTGAGAAAGGTATCCCTGTGAACTGTACTTTGGTTATGAAGCCGAACCAAGCTTTGATGGCCGCGAAGGCAGGAGCAGATTATGTAAGTCCATTTTTGGGAAGGATAGATGATTACATAAGAAAGCAGATTGGACTCGAAAGAGGGGATGATTATCCCAAAGGGACACATTATCCTGAGGAATTGACCGAAAGGATAAGAGAAAACGCTCTCCGGAGAAGGATCAGCGAGCTAGACCGGTCCGACATCGTCTATAACGATAGAAAGGCTATGGAACTCTATGATTGGGGTAATGATCAAGGAGTTCGTTCGGGCATCGATCTGATCTGGTCGATAAAGGAAATATTCGAGAATTATTCATTCGATACGAAGCTATTGGCTGCTAGTATAAGAACTGCTAGACAAGCGAAGAATTGTGCTGAGATAGGTGTGGATGTGGCAACTTTACCCTTCAACGTGATAGAGGACATGATGGTACATCATAAGACTAAGGAAGGTATGAAATCATTTGATGAAGACGTGATACCAGAATACAAGAATATCTTACAAGGTAGATGAGACAACCTATTCAGATAAAAGTTTATCATTCAGGAGCGTGAAATCGTGAAAGACTCAATCAAGGAAAAGCTCGAGGAGTATGAAATAGAAAGGAGTGACGAGATTGAAGATTATATAGACCATCTCGTTGACAAGATATGTAGAGAATTTGAAGATTATGAAGATTACCATCCCGCGATCTTAGGCGAAGAGAGCGGGAAGAAACTATATGATCTTATAAGAAAGATTGAACCCGAGATCATGGTGGAAACAGGCGTCTGTAATGGTTTTTCCTCTTCTGTAATCTTGAAGGCTATGGAAGAAAACGATAAAGGTCATCTTTATTCTGTCGATCTACCTGTCAGGATAGATGAATTAAAGGGAGAGGAAAGGACCGGTGCCGTATTACCTCCGGAAAAAGATTCCGGATGGGCCGTACCCTCAGATCTCAGAGAGAGATGGACGCTGATGATCGGTAATACGTACGACGAACTTCCAAAGGTATTTGGATCTATTTCAAACGGTATCGATGTTTTCTTACATGACAGCGACCACTCTTACGAAACCATGATGTTCGAATTTGCCTTGGCCTGGAGAAACTTGAAAAAAGACCGCTTTCTTTTAGCTGACAATATAGATTTTAGCGAAGCCTTTTTCGACTTTGCAGATGCTAAGGAATTGAAAAAATATCATTTGGCCGATATGGGTATGATGATAAAAGACGTCTAGGGTGATTCTAACGATTTCCAAGGTGTTAGAAAGTAGTTATTTCGAACTAGAGGGATGACGAAGCCTTAAATATATAAACCCACCTACCTAATGACAGAGTGATTCTCCGATGGAAAAAATAAAAAAATGCCTTTCATGTGACGAATACATGCTTCAGGAGTTCTGTGAAAAATGCGGTGAAAAAACCGTTAATCCTAAACCTCCTAGATATTCTCCACAAGACAGATTTGGAGAGTATAGAAGGCAACAAAAAAAATCTTCAAAATGATGTGATAAATATGGATGATATAATCATAGATTTCGTAGAGAAGCCGGAACTAAAAAACGCAGTACTGATCGAAGGTCTTCCTGGTGTAGGGAACGTAGGCAAACTAGCTGTGGAACACC
>CAYXPD010000125.1:0-4387 GCA_964466995.1 uncultured Thermoplasmata archaeon
GATTATGGGTGCATCTTCAGCTACGGTGCCTTCGATAAATTCTTTTATTTCTTGGTAACTTTCTTTTGCTCTTTCAGTACTGACAAGGTCTATCTTATTTTGAACGATTATTATATCTTCTACACCCGAAATATCCAATCCCATCAGATGCTCTCTTGTCTGGGGCTGAGGGCATTCTTCGTTAGCCGCGATGACCAATACAGCGCCGTCCATGATGGATGCGCCGGTCAACATCGTCGCCATCAAAGTTTCGTGACCAGGAGAATCTACAAAAGAAACTGCTCTTTGAAACTCTGCCTCTCCACCACAACTTCGACATTCCTTCTCAGGAGTATAAGCTTCCTTTCCCTCACATTCTGGACATTTATAAAAGGAGACATCTGCATAGCCCAGTCTTATGCTTATACCTCTTTTGGTTTCTTCAGAGTGTCTGTCTGTCCATTCACCGCTCAGTGCTTCGGTCAGTGTTGTTTTCCCATGATCGACATGGCCCACCATCCCGATATTGACTTCTGGTTGCTCTGGTGCACTCATCGATTATTCTCCTTCCTCATCTTCTTCTAAAAGTTCAGGTATCTCTTTAGGACCGGACTCTACGACCTTCATATTCACTTGATTGAGCTGGTCCGAGACAGTGTTACCTCGCATGGATTTCTTCTTTTTAACACCTTTTTTTTGGCTTTTGAAACCCACACCGTCTTTGCCGAGGATCTTTTTCCTACCGGTTCCAGGAATGTTTTTTTTCATCGGAAAACCATCGATATCACTACCTCCAGTTATCTGGAGTTTGTAGCCTGGTAGTCCGACGAATATACCGTCTACTTCTCCTCCTATCTGCTTACCGATAAGCCTATTAGCGTGTTGTCCGTCTACTTTTTTCTGGTAACTATTTCCATCTTTTGGATCTGAGATGACCACTTCAAACTCTACCATATTAATAACACTCCGAAGTTTCTCTTCACCTATTAGATTCTTCTAGTATAAAACTTTGATGGCCAACGGGATAATTTGTGATCGGTCAAGCTAAAAATACAAATTCTCGAAAAGATTTAAATAGGATAGCTCTTTACCCCGAGATAAGAGGTGCCTGGATGGAAGAAACTCTCGCTTCGATTGAAATAATAAAAGAGAATGACTCCTACAAAGCAAAGATTCAGAGTGGATTAGGAAGATATGTGGAATACGAAAACGAGGACTTCGAAAACCTGCTCCAGCAAGTCTACGAAGACATACAGGAAGAGCTTGGAACGACTATATAGAGACCCGTAAGTTATAATTACAAGAGGCAAATACCCACAGGAGATGTGAATCATATGGCAGAAGTCGAGAATAAAGAGGAGTACGAGGAGGTTCTCTCCGACTATTACGAAGATAGGGGCGTAAGTTCCCTCATAACTATAGATATCGATACTAAAAAATCAGATATGATCGCAAGCGAGATCTCTAAATTCAAAAATGTGGAAGACGTTCTGTTGGTGACAGGAGATGTCGATTTTATAGTGAAGGCTAGATTCCAAAACTATGATCACATGAAGGAGTTTCTCACTGAGGAGGTCTCAAATTTAGAGGGTGTCGAAGACGTGACCTCGCTGATGATAGTGACCTCATATAAAGAAAGAGGGGAATTCATCGAGGCCGAAGAGATAATGGAGGAAGAAGACTAGTCGATCTCATCCATCTCCCAATTTTCCCAATCCTTTTTTTCTAAAGCTATCATGAATTCATCTGGGGTCAGTAATACGGTGTCATAATTAGAGTGATCATCTAGAGCGATCCTCGGACAAGCGGTGATGACCACACAATCCAAACCAAGATCATCTATAGAGTTTTTCTTTATTTCATCTAACTCTATAAGGATCATCTCTTTATCCTTTTTATCCCCGATCTCCTGGATCAATTTCGCGGTCTTCGTCCTTCTTTGACCCTTTTTCATGGAAACCACGATCCCTATCTTCGAACTCTCTTCAGCTTTAACTATAGCACCGAATCGCTTCCTCAAGAAATCCTCTCTCTCATTTTCATCTACGATATCGACCTGTCCTGAAGAGGGGTTATAGATGAAGACGTCCTCTTTCAGCGAAAAAGAAAGTCCTAGAGGATGGAATCTGCCCGTACCTACGTATAGATGTGTGTCTGCGTCTTCCACTTTCACTGAATAATTGCAGCCCAATACCTGTCCTGGATTTTTTATCCTCTCATCACCTTCTTCTATCACAGTTTCGTGCCCTCTCTCAGACAATCTTTCTTTCACCCTGTCCAATTGATGCACATGCTGGATCGGTGCATAAAGTGCTACCTTACCATCGAGGTTTTTTAGGAGTTCTTCAGGCATCTCCTCGAACCTTTTACTTTTACCGGGAAGATATATCACCGGATAATCTACATTCAGATTAGGGATCTCCTCATGGCCTATATGAACTAGAGCATCATTTTCGCCTATATCCTCAGGCAAATCACAGGCTCCGTAACAGGAACCTCCCCAAAGAACAGTTTCCTGGTCGAAGGCCTTCAAGAAGAGGTCAGCTTTGGTTTTCAGCCCATCGGGTAACTGTATCATTATCCGTTCGGCTTCTATCTCTTCCAGTTTGGATTTTGCTCTTTCTATATCGAATTCAAAACTTCCTATCTCTACCCCGCTCATCTCAACTCACCTAATAAATTCACGATCTTTTCTATCGATCTTTCTGTGACATGGGGCATTATCACGAATCTTATACCCGGAGGATGTACAGTTCTAGAGATGTACCAATCTTTTTCACCACATCTTTTAACCAATCCTTTTGGATGTTCCGTATGAAAGGAGACAATATTCATCTTCGGCTCGATGATAGTATCAAAACCCTTTTCTTCCATCAACTCCGCCAGATAGTCTGTTTTTTCCATGCAATCTGAGATCGTTTCTTTGTACCCTTCTATCCCCAAGTGATGCATAGTAGCCCAAAAAGCGGGTATGGAAGCACTTGCTCTAGTACCTCTTATGCTCTTCTGATCCTTCCCAGTTAGATAGGGCGCATCGATGGAGATCTCACTTTCACCACTAGAATATAAGAGACCCAAAGGGATCGGTGCCATCCCCATCTTATGAGGATCGAGCGAGATAGAATCTATCCCCTCTACAGATAGGTCTAACGAGGGAACATCGTAACCCATCATCTCTAGAAAGGGTATAGTGAAGCCTCCAAAGGCTGCGTCTATATGAAAAGGGACTTTGCCCGATAATTCGGCTATATCTCTGATCGGATCTATAGCGCCGTGTTCTGTCGTGCCCGCTATACCCACTACCGCGGCGGTGTTCTCATCTAGCTTTTCCTCCATCTCAGAGGTATCCACGGTGTAATCCTCCGTTAGAGAAATGTATTCCGCTTCCATATCAAGAAGAGAGCACGCTTTCTCAAAAGAGAAATGAGCGCTTTTAGGTAAAAGAACTTTACGATTACCTGTGTTTTCTCTCGCTCTCCAGAGGGCGATGATATTCCCTTCAGTGCCTCCTCCGACCGAAATGCTCTTCATCCGGTCTGCGTGGATGAGTTCTCCTACAGCTTTGTGGATCTTTTTTTCCATCTCTTTGGTTCCGGGATAAAGACCGGGATTCCCCAAGTTTGATTCGATGAATTCCATATAAGCTTTTTTGGCTATACCATGGGGTTCTGTACACATCGAAGCTAGAACTCTCCCTGAAGAGAAATCAAAGTCCTTCTCTTTGAAATGCTTCAACTCTTCCTCGATCTTACCGACATCTTTACCTTCCTTTGGAAAACTATGATCCAATTTAACACCTCAATTATTCATCTTTTATCCAGTTTCTTTATCTTTTTTCTTACATAAGTTATAGAGATCAAAGAGAACAGAACGGCTAAAACTACCGCGAAAAGCGAAATGTTCCCGGCCACCAACAATTCGAGTGAAGCTAAGAGGTTGAATGCCCCGTGCATGACAACTGCTAGTATATAATATGGCAGGAAAAGATACCATCCTCCAAATTTTGCTCTAGTTACTCCGTAACCGGCCATGGCGCTAGCACTCCCGTGAAGTAGGGTACTGGAAATACTTCTCAGTAACACTATGCTCACGAATGCGGACCCGAATCCTTCGCTCAGATATACTGAGCTCTCATAAAGGAGGTTTTCTGTCGCTGCAAATCCAAGGCCGCAGGCAGCACCGAATATCAATCCCGATTCAAGGTCGATGAGCGATCCCCTAACAGAAAAAACGCCCAATACTTTGGTGAACTCCTCTACTATAGGGGCTATGATGACCACGAGTATAAGCGTTTGAACGGTCTCATCTGCTAAAAATTCATATTCTCGCTGTAATTCTGGAGCAGAGATGACCCCTAGAAATATCATCGATAGAACTATGGCGAACAATACTGAAAGTCCTGCACCCC
>CAYXPD010000126.1:0-4378 GCA_964466995.1 uncultured Thermoplasmata archaeon
CCGTCACCGTGGTTTCCACTAACTGGTTTTATAACTACCGGATATCCAATATATTCGGCTATATCTAGAGCTTCTTTGAGGGAAGTCGCCACCTCACCTCTCGGTACTGGAAGGCCGTGATTGTAAAGGAAATCTTTACAGATATCTTTCTCCTGGGCAATCTCGGTTCCTATCAAAGACGTTTCCGAGGTCTCAGGACCCCATATCATCTTTCGGTTTTTCCCCCAGCCGAGAGAGAATAGGCTGTAATCTTCCTCAGCCCTCTTGTACGGGATATCTTTATTTTTCGCCGCTTCTATGATGGCGTTTGTACTCGGTCCGATCTTTTCGTCAAGGAAAGCATCCTCAGCCTCCTCCAATATATTATCGACAAAGCTGTCTAAATTCTCCTCACCTCTCAATAGTTTATTGACAAGTTTTACAGATTTTTCAAGTGCTAAGGAAGCTAAAGAGGGATATTCATAAGATATTACCACTTTGTACACACTTTCCTCGTCTCTTCTACTCTTCCCGAAGGAAACATCAGAGCCCACGGTGTTCTGGATGGATAGAGCAACGTGTTCAACTATATGGGCAGGATAAGTACCTTCTTCCAATCTCTCCACGAATCCACCTTCGTGTCCTTTTGAACAGGTATGTTTCTTTATCTCCGGTAAAAGCTCAACTAACTTTTTAGTGAATCCCTTATTAGAGGGGGTCTCCACCCAATCTCCAAGATCCACGTAAGCTTCTATAACAGGGAACAACGCATGAACGTTAGGTCCTTCGAAAACTCTCTTCCTTATCAATTCTATCTCTTCATCGACATTATCTCCGATGTTCTTTTCTTCGATCAATTTCATATTTTTCTACCTCCTTTGAATCTAGCGGTAACACTGGATAACTCGACTTATAATCTCTTTTAAGTCATCACTCAAATTCGATCATCTAAGCGAGATCGATATTCAACCCTTCTTTCTTCAACTGTACGAAGGAAAACGATATTACCTTGTTATCTCATGTGCCTACAACTATTTAAACATATCTCAAACAGATTCAATTTTGAAATGTTCTCAACACAATATTTATAATCAGTTTTCAACTTCCAATACCATGAAAGGTCTTTTCATCGGAAGGTTCCAGCCTTTCCATAAAGGGCACCTTGAAGCGGTCAAACAGATACTGGAAGAGTGCGATTCGCTGATCATCGGGATAGGAAGCGCTCAAGAGAAAAGAACTTCAGCCAATCCTTTATCTGGAGGAGAGAGGATCACCATGATAAAGGAAGTGATAGAAAATAGGAAAATAGATGACGTTGAAGTCTACCCAATTCCAGACCTTAACTGTCATCCCGCTTGGCCCTACTATGTAGAAGCTATCCTCCCAGATTTTGAGAAAGTGTATGGAAATTCCGAAGTTGTCCTCAAACTTTTCGAGAGCATCAGTCATGATACCGGTAAGATAAACCAGATAGATAGAAAAAGGTTATCAGGTACCGAGATCAGAGATAGGATAAGGGAAGGGAGAGAATGGAAATATCTCTTACCCGAAGAGGTAGCCGAATATTTAGGTGATATAGATATGGAACATAGAGTCAAACCTAAAATCGAGATGGAAAGCGAGACTGAAAAAAAATCTGCGCATCTCCTGACGAAAAATAATAAAACGATCTCCGTGGCGGAATCCTGTACAGGGGGTCTTATCGCGAATAGATTGACTTCTGTCCCTGGATCGTCAAATTATTTCAAGGCAGGATTCGTAACTTACAGCAACGAGGCAAAGATCGACCTACTCGATGTAGATGAGGAAGTGATCGAAGAGGAAGGCGCTGTGAGTCCCGAAGTCGCTCGACAGATGGCCGAAGGAGTAAGGAAGGATAGAAGGACTGAAATAGGTCTTGCTTCTACCGGTATAGCTGGGCCTGGAGGAGGAAGTGAAGAAAAACCACTCGGTACAGTCCATATAGGACTTTCGACAGAAGAGAAAACAGAGACTAGATCATATCATTTCTCAGGAGATAGATCTGATGTAAAAGAACAGGCTTCCGAAAAAGCGTTGAGATGGATAATCGAGATGTTAGGGGATTAATCTAATATTCTCTCCGGTGTTATATCGAGCTATTCACATTCCGGGCAAAGAAGCTGGCCGTTCTCTACCATTAGACGATCAGAATATACACCGCAGCTCTCGCAGTAGCCTGATGTTTCTTTTTTCATCGGTTCACTGTACTCCTGTTCTTTTCTAGGACCTCTTATCTTTTTGTACTCTCGAGTTATGTCGATCAGAGCCGGTGAGATCTCTAAAATATCGTTTTCGGTGATTATACCCACCATCTCCTCTCCATCGACTATGGGGAGTCTTCTGATCTCTAGATCAGCCATGGTCTCCGCCGCTTTTTGTATAGGCGTGCTGCTCTCGATCGTGTGTACTGGAGTTGACATAATATCTTTCACCATTACTTCCTCCGGGTCTAACCCTTTTGAGACCAGTTCATCCACGATGTCCATCTCTGTTAAGATGCCAGAGAGTTCTCCTTCATCGTCAAGAACGACGAGGCTGCCCGTCTTGGCTTCGCTCATTAGGTTTGCCGCTTTCTTTATCTTCTCGTTTTCTTTGATTATCAGAGGGTTCTCTGACATAACGCTTTTGACCAGAACCTCTGAGGCTCTAAATTCTTCGTAATCCTCCATGATTTCCGACCAATAAAGAGTATGAGGGCTATGATATTAAATCTTTCGAAGTCGATGAAATCCGTGATACATGTAGGAAAAGTGTTAATAGGGACGATAGCGTATTTTGAGACGGTCGAATTTGCAGATAATAAAAGATAGTGAGGGCAATATCCATCCGATATTGGTCATTCTAGCCATCATACTTCTTTTACCTCTATTTCTGTATGAAGGTTATTTGCTGATGGATACCGCAGAAAATGTGGAAGTAGATGATATTTATATGGAGGAGTACAGGACCGAAATTGATGAGGAATCTGGTGTTATAACGGAAATAGGGATGGACGTGAATATAGACATAAAAAATTCCGGTGGTAGAGACCTTCACATAGATACGCTGGAGTACGACCTGATGATCGAGCCGGATGACGAAGAAGGTGAAGATATAGTATTCGATCGAGGTGAATTGACCGATAAAACGGTCCAGGGTAGTAGTATAACTACTTTAACTTTACCTGTAGAAAACGAAAACGAGGACGAAATAGACGATATCCAAACCTATATTCTAGAGAAGGAAGGGAGAATAGATGCGGTCGTTGAGGTCCATGTACCTATCTTCCAAATCTATTTGAATTATCCTGTAACCACAGTTTCAGAAGCGTTTATGGATATTTTTGAATACCGACCCATCTTGGCAGACTACATAGTGTATGAACAGCAGGCTAGGTTGAAAGAGGGGGGAGAAGCAGACCATGTTTTAGAGATACCCTACGAGATAGATACGAACGAAAATGACTTTGTTTCTGGTGAGGTCGATATAGAGACAAATCTGGAAGGCGATGCCGGAGAGGTCTCTTCTAGAGACCATATCGAGTTATCTATCGGCGATCATAAGGAAGGTAACTTTAGTTTTGGATTGTATGAAGAGGAGACAGAGGAGATACTGACAGAATCTCAAACGATCGAATTTTACTCGAATATAGGATTCGAGGAGGATATATCATTCCAACTTGATCATCCAGATATCGAATCTCCAGCGATGTTGGAAGAATTAGAGGTAGACGAAGATAACGCGAGATTGGAAGAGGATGGAGAGGATGATGAATACGTTTTGAAGACTCCTTATACCATAAAGACGAATGAGATCGATTTTGTTTCAGGGGAAGTAGACATCAAAACCACTATGACCGATGATGACACCATCCATTCTAGCGACGAAATCTCAGTTGAAATCGGTGACGAAGAAGACGGAAATCTTAACTTTGGATTGGAAGAAGATGATATAGAAGAATTACTCACCGAAACACAAACTATAGAATTTTCTTCTGAAATAACTACCACTGAAGAAGACATCTCTTTCGAGCGTGACCATGAGACTGTTGAGTCCCAAGCGATGTTGGTGGAATATGTATTAGATGAGGAAGCTGAATTGAACAGGGAAGAAAGGCATCTAGAAATCCAATATAATATCGAAACTCAAGAAACCGCCTTTTTCGACGAGGGAGGCACTATTTCAATCAACACCACTATGGAAAGTAAAGACGAAAGTATCACTTCGAGTGATTCTTTTGAGATAGAGATAGGCGAGAGAGAAGAAGGGATACTTGAATTTGAATTGGAAGATGATGAGATTGATGAATTAGAAAATGAGAGTAAAACATTTACATTTACCTCCGATGTCGAAAGGGACGAGATCTCCTTCGAACATGAGCATGATGAAACAGTTGAAT
>CAYXPD010000127.1:0-4366 GCA_964466995.1 uncultured Thermoplasmata archaeon
CAGGAAGTTTGATGAGAAGGATATCACCTATCTTCTCCCAGTTATCCGGAAGAAGTATTTTTTTAGATCCGGGTAGTTCGAGCTTTTCCTTTATCCGCTGATATGGGTTCACCTTCTCTTCTCTGAATTCTGGCTCAGTCTCAAAAGAGTTGCCCTTTTCTTTTACCGGAAAGATCAATTCTTCATCCTCTCTCCTTATGGTCCTTCGAGGATCGAGATTACCCTGCTGTTTGAGTTTCTGCAGGGTTTCTTCTCCTTTTTCCTTCGGAACTCTCAAAATGGGATGACTTTCCTCACTCATGCATCAATACTATGATATCCGGTCACATAAGTATTTTATAGTCACAGTGATTAATACAATGCTGATGTACAAAAAACATCTGGTCATAATATTAGTCTTTATATTATTTATCTCTCATCTTCCTTTCTCTGTCCGATCCGATGATATCGAGAACATTTATGCTCCACGTTTCACCAACGATTTGATATACGAAATCGACACCCCGAGTATTGAGCCTGGAAACGAGGGAAACATGATGATCACTTTAAAAAACCCTTACACTAATGATATGGAAGATATCAAATTTACTGTGAATATATACTGGTACAGCTATCTCGACGTCGATAAAAATATCTCCGAGGTGGAAGAACCGCCTGTTTTCGATAACAGGAAAACTTACTCGACTTCAGAGATAGGGGACCTTTCTAACAATGAGACGGAAGAGTTAGAATATCTGATCACTACATCCGAGGATACAGAGGAAGGTGTTTACTCTATAAGCTTTACACTCGAATTTTCGATGGAAGATGAACCGATAGAAATGAATTCAAACAGTGTTCTACCGGAAAGCACCTTTGAAGTGAGAGATCCCCTTCCACGCTGGCCGCAGTACGCACTCGGTATCATCACTACAGTCTCAGGAGTTCTAGCAGTCATGTTCTATATGCAGGAAAAATACAACTCATTCCCCAAATTAGAAAAGACTTTTGATAACTGGACCGGTAAGTTTAAGAAGTTCAGGAGTAGCTTTAAGGAGAGGTTTAAAAAGCCTTGAGTGATAATCTATATCTCCCTCTTCTTCTATAACCCTCTTCGCTTTGTCATTATTCAATATACTGATAAATTCATCTATATCCTCGTCGGAGAAATTCTTGATAACGTTTCTTATCTTCATCCCTCTTGAGATCTGTTTTCCTATATCTTGCTGCCATCTCTCATGATACTCTCTCAACCTTCTCTTTGAAATATCTTCTTCTTGTAGAGCATCAATTACAACTTCTGAGCATATGTCAGCGGCTTTCAAACCGAGAAAGATACCGCCTCCTGAAAGAGGCTTGACTTGACATGCAGAATCACCGACGAGGCACAGTCCATCATCTACAGTATTTTCGAGATTCCCAATAGGTATGGTTCCAGAAAGATATGTTATCACTTTATCATCTAAACCTTTCGATTCTAGATAGTTCATCAGATGTTGGTAGGTGTTCCCGTCGTCGGTAGCAAGTCCAACCAATTTTCCCGTAGGAAATGGTACTTCGTAGAGAAAAAAGCCTGGTGCTACATCGCTACCCATGTTAATTTTGACTGTATCGTTATTCGAAGGTACTACCGCCTGAACAGCAGGTAGAACTTCCTCTGGGGAAGGAAGACCTGCTTTTCTCCTGATGGTAGAGGTTGCTCCATCCGCACCTATCACTAAATCCGCTTTCAAAGATTTCTTTTCTCCTTCCCGCTCATATTCAACGATTCTATTACCATTATAGGTGGTATTTTTCACAGCAGACCTGAGTCGGATATCGGCACCGGCTTTTACAGCCTTCTTCGCCATCTCTTTATCGAATTTTGCCCGATCGATCACGACAGCTTTTTCCTTTCTCGCTTTGATTGTTAAGCTCTCGCCCGATGGTGAATTGATAACAGCCTTCTTCGGCCTATCGATAACGCTTTTAGTTCCTGTCATCTTGACGACACGTGGACTGACTAAACCGGCACACTGAACAGGCTTACCTATCACCGGTTCCTTTTCTAAAACAACCGTTTCGTAACCTGCAGTAGCGGTGCTGATGGCGACTCGAAGGCCGATTGGGCCCGCTCCTACAATGACTACTTCAGTCAAGATATCTCTACAGAATATTCATCTCTTTTTAATATTTCGCTTCAAACCGAGCTCTGATAAACATTTTAAGGTAAGAACGAATAGAAGGGAACATGAACTTGGATGATAACATACCGATCCTAGACAACCACATACACCTGCAGGAACGAGGAGATAATGTCCAAGCGATAAAGAAGTTCGAGAGAGCAGGAGGCACTCACCTTATATTATCTCATCTTCCTTACCATGATCTTAGAGAGTGGGATGAGAAAGGATACGAACCCATATACGATAGGACTGTCAGGTTAGCGGAAAGATGCATGGAAGAAACTTCGGTTGATATATTCGTGACTTTAGGTCCCTACCCAGTAGACCTGGTTGATCTGAAAGACAAAGTAGGTCTCAAAGAAGGGGAAGAAATATTGAAAGAAGGGATGGAGTTAGCTGCCGATTACCTAGAAAGAGATAGAGTCGTCGCACTAGGTGAGATAGGCCGACCGCATTTCGACGTTTCGGAGGAAGTGTTACAGGCTTCCAACAGGATAATGAGATATGGTATGGAACTGGCATCTGACGGAGATTATTCAGTCGTTTTACATACAGAAACCACCACACCGAAAGTATGTGAGGAGATAGGCGAGATGGCTGACGAAGTAGGTCTCCCGAGAAAAAAGATAGTAAAACATTACTCTCCCCCATTGGTAGATAGAGAGGAGAATCACGGTCTGTTTCCATCGATATTGGCTAACGAAGGAAATATCAAAGAAGCTATATCTAAAGGAAATCGATTCCTTCTAGAGACGGACTATCTAGACGACCCGAACAGACCAGGAGCGGTGTTAGGGATCAAAAACGTTCCTAAGAAAACTATCAAATTGTATGAAGAAGGAGTTCTAGAAAAAGAGGATATATGGGCTATACACAAAGAAAATCCAGAAGAGGTTTACGGGATAGAGATCGAGTTATGACTGGATCTCCTCTTTTATGATATCTATCAGTTCATCCAGGCAGTCTTTGCAGATGCTCTTGTCTCCCACCCTTTTGTACTCTTTCGTCCAATTACGGCAAAAGTGACATCTATCCGAATCATAAGGCATAGTCTTCTCCTCGTTAATAGATATCAGGTACAAAGCATATAAAGTTTTTACAGATTTAGCTTTTCAAACCACAAGTCATGCAACGCTCTCCGGTATCTTTGCTTTTGACAGTTGAAAAGTGGCCACGTTTAGGAGGCTATAGATATCAGTTCTTGGTTTTTCTATCCTTTATCTAAGAAGTACGGGCAGATTATTCGTTGTCGGTATCGGGAGGGGGTGGTGGTACCTGATCTCGTCGAGGTTCATCTTTTTTAGGAGGGGGTGGAGTCTGCTGTGAAGACCGATCCCGTTGTTGAGGATATCCTTGCGATGTTCCATGATCGGGATGAACACGGCTAATCCCGCTTTCCTTCACTACATAAGTAGATGCTAATCTATCTCCTATCCTTTGGTCGCTGTCGGCTATAAGTACAACATCTATTATCAGTATGATTAAACCGATACAAGGGATTTGCCACAACCATCTAACGATGTTTCGGATGAAAGATGTGACGAGATCGACTTTTTTTCCATATTCATCTACAACCTTGATATCTAGTACTCTCTTGCCGATGGTAGCTCCTCCACCTTTCTCAGACTCAAGGAAAGTGAAATAGGCAAGATGTATAAAAGCGCTTATCGCTGTGATAAAAATAAGGTAAGACGCTCTATAAAATCCAAAAACCATAGGGTCTGGATCGATTTCTATAAACATCTGCCAAGAAATAAATCCAAGTATTATGAAAACTAACAAAAGGAGTCCAGTAAATATCCATAACAAGATGATATCTATGATATACGCTCCTATCCGTCGAAGAGTCGACGCGTGATTGAAACGGGCTTTTCTAGGTAAACCCCAACCCTGCTGTTGATATCCTTGATGTTGATCCATATTACCATTGATAAAACTCGATCACTGCGAGTCCACGGTAGCCAACATAGTACAGGCTCTGAAGACCTTGTAATTCATCTCTATTTCCCCTGTATCTATGACGAACTCTTTAGGACCTGTCCTTTCCACTGATGGTAAGAGTTCTAGATTGTCCAATTTTCCGGCGTCTTTGAACCAGACATGGTAACGAGTATCATCGGGTTCTATTATCCTGCCCATATCATTGCTTATCGCTTCTTCGACTTTCTCCTCGATCTCTTCTCTAACGACTTTAGGATGCCTGCATTTCGCACTGTAGCGTC
>CAYXPD010000128.1:0-4356 GCA_964466995.1 uncultured Thermoplasmata archaeon
CTGACGAGTCCTACAGCGTCGTTCTCTTCTAAGAAATTCTTTATCTCGTCGAGGGCTACCTCCGCAGCATCTTCTGTAGGATAGCCAAAAGCGCCTGTACTGATTGATGGGAAAGATATACTTTCTATATCATTTTCGACCGCGAGTTCAAGACTGTTCCTGTAGGATCTTCTTAGATCTGTTTCATCTTTTTCGCTGTCTGAATAGACAGGACCTACGGTATGGATCACGTGATCCGCTGGAAGCTCATATCCACCTGTTATCTTCGCTTCCCCAGTTTCACAGCCGCCGAGTTCCTTACACTCCTCGTAGAGCTCAGGACCTGCGGCATTGTGAATAGCTCCTGCGACTCCTCCTCCGGGAGCGAGCCTTTTGTTGGCGGCGTTGACGACCGCATCTGTTTCCTCTTCGGTAATATCGCCTTGGACTAGCTCCAATCTAGAGTCGTCTATCTCGAAAGATCTCATAGCTCTCACTCCAAACAAAGAAAAAAGAAGCTTGAATATAAGGTTTATTTTTTGAGCTTAGACCTTCCCCGCCTTATGACCTCTTCTTCGTCAAGGTCTGGTGTATCGGTTCTCTTCGCTTCGTAGACCATCTTTGTTTCAACCCCATCAAAATGACTCTCCATCTCTTTCAGCTCTTCTTCCTTCAAAGGTTCTACCACGGACGGTCGCAAAGGCGTATTTAGTTGAACTTCGTCCACTTCTATTTCATCTATCAATTCTGCCATCTGTTCGACTAGGTGCTTGTTCTCTTCAATGAACATCATTTCAACTGCAAATTTTCCAGGGTGTTCTTTTCCAAATGCCCTGAGACCCTCAAGGGTGCTGTCAAAACTTATACCTTCGGCGGGATCGTTCACTTTCTCAAAGCTTTCTTCATCAGCGGCATCTAAAGAAGCGATCACATAGTCCAGTCTTTTCAATGGTCTGCGGACCTCTTCAACATGGAGTAGCGATCCGTTCGTCAATATGGCCTTCGGCTTATCCGAAACTTCCTCCAGCATATCCACTCCTTCCGATAGATTCGAAGCCAATGTGGGTTCGCCCATGCCCGATAACGTGATATAGTCGACCTTATCTCCGACCTTCTTCAAGGCCGTCAACAATTCCTCTCTAACCTCTTCTATCTCCACGAACTTTTTTCTTGTTGAAGTCAGTTCCTGACATCTCGTTATCTGGCAGTAGATACAGTTGAAGGTACAGACACGACCCTCTTCACTTATAAGATCGACACCTAGAGAACGTTTCAGTCGCCAGGAATCTATAGGTCCGTAAACCGATCTCATCGGAACTGGTAAATCTTCATAAGATAAAAAATTTGTTCAGTAGAAAGGGTTTTTAGGAGATAGTGGGGGCTTCGTCTTCTCTTTTACCCTTGAACTCTATCTCTATCTCCAGTTCTCTTTCTCCGTACCCTTCGAAATCGATGTCCAATTCTATGTTATCTCTAAAAGTGAAAGGAAGCTCCCACTCTTCAGTCTTGATAGTCACTGTATCTCCTTCTCTCAACTGCTTCGCCATGGACTCTAGAAAATCAGCTACCTGTTCTTTGTTGAGGTACACTTCGTGTTCCAAGTCTCCTTCTTCCACGACCCTTTTTTCTCCTTCAGATTCGTTCGGTATCTCGGGCATGTTATCACATCTAGGTAACAAAAGACTAAAATATATAAAGTTTCTTAGGAATTTTATACGTGATAGGATGGAACCGATGGAAATACTCGGGTCAAAGGCTAGATTGGAGATACTTCACCAGCTCTCGAAAAAAGATATGTACGTTTCCGAGCTGATGGAAAACGTCGGTTTAGACGGAAAGACAGCGAAGCACCACCTAAATACTTTGGAAAAAGAAGGGATCATATCTTCTGAGAAAAGAGGGAGGAGGAAGTACTATACGATCGATAGAGAAGTGATAGTACGCATCTCACCTTCACCGAAAAGAAGATTTCGGATACAGTTCCCAAGGATCGACAGTAGACCTTGAATAGAACTTCAGTCTATAGGTTCGAACTCGGCCGTGAAGTGTCCTAGGAGTTCTGGTGCATAGGTCCTTCTCAAACCGCTTATCTCATCTCTCTTATCGTATAACTCTCCAACTGATCGCGCCACATACTTCAACTGGTTGAGGGTATAAACCCTCCTCGGGATGGCCAAACGCATCGTTTCCATCTCCGCGGGTATGATGTTCCCTTCTTCATCTTTCTCTCCGAAAGCGCTGGTACCTAACTCAACAGCTCTTACACCCGAATCCTTGTATAGTTCAGTGGTAAGAGCCTGGGCAGGAAAGTTTCGCGGTGGGATATCCGGCAAAAATCTGTCTGCATCGACAAATACCGCATGACCTCCAGCCGGTTCTATTATCGGGACCCCTTCTTCGAGCAGTTCGTCCGCTAGAAACTGTACTTGTTCACGTCTATATTGTTGGTACTCTTCTTTCGTGACTTCCTTAAGACCCTGAGCCATAGCGGATACTTCTCTACAAGCGAGACCACCATATGTGGGGAATCCTTCTACTATTATGCTCAAGTTCTTACACTTCCTGTGCAGTTCTTCGTCTTTCACACCGATCAAACCGCCTATATTCACCAGTCCTTCCTTTTTCGCACTGAAAGTGAAACCATCTACGTAGGAAAACATCTCTTCAGTTATCTCTTCTACAGATTTGTTTTCATATCCCTTTTCTCTCTGTTTTATAAAATAAGCGTTTTCAGCAAAGCGACAGGCGTCGAAGAAGAAAGGTATATCGTATTGGTCAGCGACTTCTGATACTTCTTTTATGTTTTGCATAGATACGGGTTGTCCGCCGCCGGTGTTGTTAGTGATGGTCAACATCACTAGAGGTACGTTTTCGGGTCCTTTCTCTTCGATGAACTCTTCAAGACGATCTATATCCATATCGCCTTTGAAATCCATCCTTTTCGACGGGTCGTAAGCTTCTTCGATGACCAAGTCAACCGGTTCCCCTCCTTTGTGTTTGACATTAGCTCGAGTCGTATCGAAGTGCATATTGTTCGGGACATAATCTCCCTCGTCAACGAGTATAGAGAAAAGGACGTTCTCGGCGGCTCGTCCCTGGTGGACTATCACAAATCTATCGAAACCAAATATGTTCTTAACGGCTT
This sequence comes from uncultured Thermoplasmata archaeon, assembly GCA_964466995.1. Taxonomy (GTDB): domain Archaea; phylum Thermoplasmatota; class Thermoplasmata; order Halarchaeoplasmatales; family Halarchaeoplasmataceae; genus Natronoplasma. The sequence goes on from CAYXPD010000128.1 coordinate 3,125, forward strand.
TTTCCAAATCATAAAAAGAATCGCTTCCGGCGTAAGCCTGCTCCGTGTCGAGCATCTCAGAGTACTGTTTATCACTCATGGCCGTAGTTCCAGAGTCCGTTAAAAGATCGATGAAAACGTCATCGGATCGAAGTTTGAAAACGTTATATCCGGCCTCTTCTATCTTTTTTTTCCTTTCTTTTCTAGATAGGCGCTCGAGGGATCTTACCATCTTGATCTTGAAGGGTTCCGGTTCGGTCATGATATCTAGGCAGGTGTAGGTCATGATTTATAATTAATTTTAGGGTAGGAAGTCGTGAGATAGACTTTTCACCATAATATTTAATTATCTTTTACAGGTGATGCATCTATCTCAAAAGAAAGTCCCTCTCTATGACTCTCATGACTACATGGCTCTCATGAGTACAAAGGGGTTATCACATATGATTCTGAACACCGACGAGAATACAAAATTTGGACAAAGAACATCATTGATGGTAATCGTCTTCATCTTGATATCCCTATCTATTCCTGCATATATCGGGAATCCCGGTGCTGATACAGAGGATTTAGCTCTACAGATGCATAGAGCGGATATCGAATATGTCGAAACAGGTCCTATAGAAGTCGAGGGGAACGATGGATTTAGTACGGAGCACTGGAAGGGTGATGGGACCAAGGAGGATCCGTACGAGCTAAGAGAGAACTATTCCATAGATGCTTCAAGTCATGAGTATGGGATAAAGATCACGAATTCCGATCAGCACGTAGTTATCGAAAATACTGAGATATACGGTGCCTCTGGTGATATAGGTGCAGGGATACATCTGGAATATACAGACAATGTAGAAGTGACCAACAACGACCTTTACGACAACGATATAGGACTTTATGATCTTAGCAACGCATGGGGCGATCCTAATTTTGTAGAAGATAACGATATCACAGATAACAGATATGGTATTTATCTAGAGGAAAAGGAAAATTCATTTTACAAGTATAATTACATTGCAGGTAACACGGAGTCTGGAATTTTTGCTGAAAGTTCTACTTACGATAATGAAATCGTTGAAAATATAATAATAAACAACCTTGGCTCAGGAATAGAACTGTATGACTATGCCAACAACAATCTTATCGAAAATAATACCTTAACAGGCAATGATGGGAGTGGTATCCAGTGTTACTATCACTCAGGTAATAACCAGATAACAGAAAATGAAATAAAAAATAACTTATACGGAATAAAAATT
>CAYXPD010000129.1:0-4347 GCA_964466995.1 uncultured Thermoplasmata archaeon
ACCCTAGAGAAGTTCAAAAAGCTGAAACTCGCGGATAAAACGACTTTCTGGGCAGATATAGATACGTTCGATGATGTAAGTGAAAGCGCAAAAAAAGAGATAGAAGGTATCAAGTTCTTTGTAGACGGAGCACTGGGTCCTAGGACTGCGGCTTTAAATGAAGATTATCTCGACGGCAGCACCGGTGTCATGATTTATGAGGAGGAAGAGTTCAAAGAAACTTTGCTCAGCCTGGAAAAAGACAAGATCGCTGTCCACGCTATAGGTGATAGAGCCATAGAGCTGATAATCGATACTTTGAGCGAGATAGAAAAGAACGGTTCTAAGATGCCGAAGACCCGTATTGAACACGCTCAATTCATAGATAAGGAGACCGCTAGGGAGGCTAAACGCTTGGATATAACTCTCAGCATGCAGCCAAACTTCAGCATCGATTCGAAACATTACTCCGATAGATTATCAGAAAAGTATCTCAAAAAGAACAATCCTTTTCGTATGCTGATAGATGAAGTCGGATTTGTCCCTGGCGAGGATCTTCTTTTAGGTTCCGACGGTCTGCCATATGGTGTTGAAAAAGCTCTAGAGACTTCTTTATTTCCTTTTTATGAAACTCAAAAGCTCACCTTAGAGGAATTCATCGATGGTTACTGCGTGGATAGAAAAGATATCGGCAACATAGACGTAATTATTGATGAGGACAAGAGGGAAGTTTCTATCGAAAATATCGCGTATTGATTTTGTTAACTGGACTTTTCTCTGAGATGGATGACATCTCCAGAGATGAATTTTTCACCGTTTTCAAGAACAAGTCTGCCCTTTTTGTCTATATCGGCGACTACACCTTCAGTTTCTCCACTAGTGGTTTTAATCCTGACGTGTTCGCCCACAGTAGAAGAATATTTCTTGTAACTTTCCAGCACATCATCTATCTCATAAAAATTAGAGATGATCTTTTTCATCAGGTCATCCAAAGAATTTTCCGTATCTAGTAAGTCTAAAATGCATATACTGTCTTCTATAGGAGCCGACCTGACATTCAACCCTATCCCTACGATTCCTCTATCCTCTACGACTTCCGTCAGAATACCACACATCTTCTTCTCGCTCACGATAACATCGTTTGGCCATTTTAGAGAAGGTGAAATACTTATATCTTCCAGCATCTGGGCTACTGCTACGGAAGCTCTTAATGGCAAAAGTGAAGTCCTTTCTGTACAAAGTGAAAAATAAAGATTTCCAGGAGGAGATTTCCATGAACGGTTTTTTCTACCCTTGCCTGAGGTCTGCTTTTCTGCCTGAACGACGAAATCCTCACTTTCTTTTTCACACAGAGCCTTTGCTACTTCGTTGGTAGAAGGTGTTTCCTCAAGTCTGTATATCTTTATAATATTCCCTCACATGAAGGTAGGAGGCGAGCTTACCGTGACATAGGTAGCTTTTTCATCGCCGGCGTTCTCGGCATGATGTGGTACATCTGAAGGATGCGAAAGAGTATCTCCTTCTTCCATCTCGTAGACCTCGTCACCGACAAAATACTCGATTTTTCCACTCAGCACCAGATGTATCTCTTCTCCTTCGTGACAGTATCGGTCCGACTCTGCATCCACATCTAGTTCGGCTATTATAGCTTCCATCTCACTTGACTTCTGCATCAGACGGAATATCTTTCCGTTGACTTCCTCCCTCTTTTTTTCTTCTCCTTTTTTTACAAATTCATTCTCCATATTATCAACCTAATAATCCTATCAATATCCCTGCGGCCGTAGCAGAGCCGATGACTCCAGCGACGTTAGGCCCCATAGCGTGCATCAGCAGATGACTTCCAGCGTCTTCTTTTTGTCCCATGTCCTGTACGACTCTAGCAGCCATCGGAACAGCCGAGACGCCAGCTGCTCCAACCATAGGATTAACTTTACCATCAGATAATTTGTAGTAAAGTAATCCCAATAATGTACCTCCAGCAGTAGCTGTAGCGAAAGCGAAGACCCCCAACAGGAAGATACTTAAAGTCTCAGAGGTTAGAAATTGCTCACCTATCATGAGATAACCTACACCAAGCCCAAGTAGAATGGTGGCTATATCCATTAGGGCATCTCCACCTGTATTTGATAATCGATCCATAACACCGGAAGTTTGGAAAAGATTTCCAAGCATCAACATACCAACTAGGGGTAATGCCGACGGTAGAATAAATCCAATTATTATCGTAACTACAATGGGAAAAGCTATCTTTTCTAACTGGCTAACTTCCCTCATCTTTCCCATCCGTATCTTCCTTTGTTCTTCAGTGGTTAAAAGTTTGATTATTGGTGGTTGTATGACAGGTACTAAAGCCATGTAGGAATACGCGGCTACAGTTATGGCGGCAAAAATACCCGGGTCAACTTCCAAAGCACCCGCAGCATAAATCGCTGTTGGTCCATCTGCTCCACCTATTATCCCTATAGCTCCTGCTTCACTGAGGCCGAAGCCTAACATAACAGCTAATCCCAAAGCTAAGAATATACCTATCTGAGCTGCAGCTCCTAATAAAAATGCTTTAGGATTGGCTAGGAGTGGAGAAAAATCCGTCATAGTTCCAATTCCTAAAAATATCAGGAGTGGGATTAGACCAGTACTTATGGTATATTCGTACGTAATGTTCAAAAATGCTCCTATTGCTCCAAAACCTTCCTCAGCGAGTAGATAATGCTCTTGGCCTGGAAGATTCGCTAGAATAACGGCAAAACCGATAGGTCCTAAAAGCAAAGGCTCCATCTTTTTTGAAATAGCAAGATAAATAAGAACTAATCCTATAGCTATCATCACTACTCCTTGCCAAGTCACATCAGGAAATCCAGTCACATCTAGCATCTCAACTAAACTGTCTAACATCTAATCTCCACCTCCATTCTGAGTTTGAACAGCAGCTACTATAGCAGCTATTTTCTCCTTTTGTTCTTCTTTTTCTTCCTCTACAAAATATTTCTCTATTACGTGACTCATTATGTAGGTGGCTATTGTCAATATAGTCAGAGTCAAAAATACGACAGCTATGCCTATTACTACTGTTTGTAAAGGTCCGATGGACATATCATCCCACCATGGTCAAAATCAGATCTTCTTCCTCTACGTCTTGACCCTTGTTAACATGTATTTCTTTGACCGTTCCGTCTGTTGGTGCAGTCACATCGTTCTCCATCTTCATCGCTTCTAAAATAGCTACAGGCTCTCCTTCACTGACGCTGTCTCCGGAACTGACCTTTAATTCTAATATAGTCCCTAACATCGGCGAGTTTATCTCTATCTCTTCACCGCTGATCTCTTCCTGTTCCTCTTCAGCTCCTCCTGAGGGTTGTGGCTGCTGTCCTTCAGGATAGAGTACAGAAACGTCGTATGTTTTTCCGTTCACTTTCACCTTGTTCTGGTTCTTCATCACCACGTCGTATTTCTGACCATTTATCTCAACTTTGCCTTCCCACGGATAACTTATCTGCCTGGAAGCTTTCTGCTTTTCTCCGTTATCTTTAGTCTCGAGCGGAAGGTCCTCGGAATAGAATTCAGCTTCAACATCGCCCTTCAGGAATTTTAAACCTATATCCGGATATATAGTGTAGGTCAAAACGTCCTCAGGTTTTTCTAAAAGACCTTTGTCTTCGAGGAAATCCTTGTTCTTCTCGAACAGCGGATCTAACAAGCTCGCTGGTCTCTCATCTATTACTTCGTCCTCCCAATCAGGACCAAGTATCTTTTCATACATCTCTTCGGATATCTCTCCTGGAGGACGACCGTACATACCTCTGAAATATTCTTTAGTATCGTTGGTTATCTTTTCATACCTACCGAATTTTACATTCATCACCGCTTGAACACCGACCACTTGAGACGAGGGTGTTACAAGAGGAGGATGTCCGAACTCTTCTCTCACTCTCGGTACTTCTTTTAGCACCTCTTCGTACTGATCCGCGGCACCCTGTTTCTCCAATTGATTGACCAAATTTGAGAGCATACCGCCAGGAATCTGATGAACTGTGACCGAAGGATCGATCCTCAACGCCTGGTCGCGGTGAAGATGCCTGTATTTATCCCATATTTCATTGAAATATTCTCTTATATCCATTAGGAGATCCATATCATATCCAGTATCGTGCTCAGTACCTTGTAATGCCGCCGTAATCGATTCGGTAGGAGGTTGTCCTGTTGCACCTGTGAGAGAAGAAAAGGAAGTATCGATGACGTCTACGCCTGCATCAATGGCTTTCATGTAAGCCATGCCGGTCATTCCTGAGGTGTTATGGCTGTGTAAATCAATCGGGATGTCAATACCAGCATCTTTACAACCTTTGACTATGTTGTAAGCACGAGGGG
>CAYXPD010000130.1:0-4256 GCA_964466995.1 uncultured Thermoplasmata archaeon
AGATGACTGGAGACTAAAAGAGGATCCTCTAAAATCATCTTTTCCCTAAAAAAGGCAGGAACATACCAACCTTTTTCTGATATTCTCGATACTCCTCTCCGAATTCCTCTTCAAGCAACTCCTCTTCTTTTTTGGCAGCAGAATAATATCCTATGATACCTAAAAGCAGCGGTAAGGTAAGATAGCTCTGAAAGATAAACTGAAAACCTACAAAATAATAGCAGTAAGAAGCGTAGAGAGGATGCCTAACCAATTTATGTCCCAGGTCTTTAGAAAGCTCAACAGGGATCCCGTCAGAGATGTAGCTTCCTCCTCTTGCTATTCTGCCTAAATTATTGACGGCAGTAGCAACTATTACAGATCCTATACCTATCAATTGAAACGTGTTACTGTAAGGAAATGGGAAAACCCATCTTTGAAAGAACTCTGAACCGATCAGCAGTTGATAAAAAGGCCAGATCAGGAAAATCACAAAAAAATACAAAGTCGTAAGGACGATGATCGAAGTGATGATGGTCCCTTTTATAGTTGAGTAACTATCTCTTAAACTTTTATTTCCAGGTTCTTCAGAAGTCCTCCTTAAAGATTTATAGATATATGGTAAATGGACTATCAAATATGCTCCAACATTGAGAGCGAGGAACACCGCTAAAGTATCATAGTCCAACATCGGATCAACCTCAACTTTTTTTGAGACTATAAGTCTATCACTTATTTTAGTTTCTTTCGGGCCTCTTGATCCTCAGGTCAATCGCAATCTACTAGAAACTCAATAATTTTCAATCGCATTCTTGTATGTAATTCTAGATAAATCTAGATCAACCAGAACTTTTTTCTTTTTCATTCCTCTTTAAGGGATCTAGGCAGTCCTGATCTACTTATTGATCATCTGATGAAACATAGGTTGGTAACGATAGGATATGTGTAGAAACACCCACAGCTATGACCAGCAACAAAACTCGTATGATAAACATATTTACGACGTAAAAAGCTGAGAACAAGATGGAGGTCCATAGAGCGAAAAGGACAACGGATTTGACCTTTAAGGATATCCCCTTTCCCTCCATGTAGTTCGTTATGTAATCCCCGAACAATCTGTTGTTCATAAGCCACTCGTGGCATCTCTTGGAACTCTTTGAATAACATGCGGCAGAGAGAAGCAAAAATGGTGTTGTAGGTAATAGACGTACAACTATACCTACCATACCGATTAATAAGAAAAAAGTCCCAGCGATCAATAATATGCCTCTAACTAGAGGATTAGGCGATATCTTGAGGGTATGGTCACCATCTATGATCTCATCATAGGACATATCCATCTGTGATAGATAATAAGACAGCTTTAATTATAAAAAATGTTTTGGAGATTATTAAGTAGATAGAGTCGATGTTTTTTTGATAGAGATCACCAAACTTCCTGTTATACGCGTTTGTGATCCATACTGCTATCTTTATTTCACTTTGTTCTGAATTGGATCAAAGTTCTTTAACCATCGGATCGGAACCATCAACTTACTTATACTTTTATTCTATGTAATCGATCGGTGGAAAGATGGATGAAGTAAGAGAATGGTTTCATAGAAAGAAAAGATCTGAAACGGTTGAAAATCTGAGAGATAATGACTTTGAAGTCATCTCATGTTCTTCCGCTGAAGAAGCTAAGAATGAAATCCTAAATATCATCCCTGACGATTCTTTGATAGGTATAGGTGGCTCTGTGACCCTACGTGAAATAGAGCTCCCTGAAGAACTAGAAAGCCGAGATGTAAAGGTAGCCAATCACTGGAAAGCCCATGAGGAAGGTAAAAGTGCTGAAGAGGTGAGGAAGATCAGAGAACAGCATCTGAACTCTGATATATTTCTGACAAGTACCAATGCGATCACACACACCGGAAAATTGGTGAATATAGATGGTACAGGACAAAGAGTAGCGGCCATGATCTACGGCCCCAAAAAGGTGATCATCGTGGCTGGGACCAATAAGATCTGTGAGGATCTACATGAAGGTGTAGAAAGAGCTAGGAACGTCGCTGCTCCGATGAACGCTAAAAGGTTGGACCTGGATACGCCGTGCGTAGAAACAGGAGAGTGTGAAGATTGTGAATCGGATGATAGGATCTGCAAGGTGACTACGATCCTAGATAGAAAGCCTCATGATACTGAGATAATTATAGTCCTGATCGACAAGACCCTAGGATACTGAAGTATAGATCAAGATGAGTCATCTGAACAAAGATGATATGCCAGGCCCGCTAAGAGTTTCACTCCGGTCTTTAGATCGCTCTCTTCAAAATCAAAGTTTTTAGTGTGGGCTTCCCCGGCCGTTTCCGTACCGAGCTTTATAAAAGTGGCTAGTCCTCCTTGGTCTTGTACCCTCATCATAAAGTATGTGAAGTCTTCACTTCCCCCTCCTTCAGACATATCTTCTTTTACCTCATCGATATCATCGATCGCATCAGCTACGGTTTTTACTATTTCTTCCAATTCTCTATCACTCTCTGCACTTTCAGCAGACCCCATCTTTTCTATTTCTAATTCCAGATCGTACATCTCTGCAGTTTTTTTGAAAATGGTCTGGGCTCTCTCATACATGTATCCGTTCAATTCAGAAGTTTCTCCCCGTGTCTCTACTTTTAAATCTGCCTTTTCGGGGATAACGTTTCGGCCACTTCCAGCCTCGATCTTTCCCACATTTATCCTTGTTCGTCCCTCGCTGTGTCTCGATATAGCGTACAAATTTTGTATAGCGTTGGACGCGGCTAAAAGAGCGTTTTTTCCTTTTTCAGGTTTAGATCCAGCATGAGCAGCTGATCCAGTCAGGTGGACATCGAATTTTTCTGTAGCGAGAAATCCTTTTCTTCCCGGGGAGATCTCACCGCTTTTTATTGAGTTACCTCCAAGATGCAAACCAAATAGATAGTCAACGTCATCGACTATGCCAGCTTTCATCATCGACTTTGCCCCTCTCACTCCTTCCTCAGCGGGCTGAAAGATCAATTTGATCGTCCCAGAAAATTCATCTTTTATCTCCATCAATAATTCTGCGAGTCCCAATCCGATACTGGTATGTCCGTCATGTCCGCAGGCGTGCATCGCATCTTCATTTATGGATGCGAAACCCTTTCTAGCGGGAAGGTGATCTTCAGAGGTACTCTCTTCGACTTCGACCGCATCTAGATCAAATCTGAAAGCTAGTGTGGGTCCTGGTCCATTCTTTAGGATACCCATAACTCCAGTAAAACCACCCTGGAACTCTTCGAGATATTCTGTTGAAGCTCCTTGATCTTTTGCTCTTTTATAATGTTTATCTAGTTCTTTTTCTGGTGGGACTCCCATCCTGCTTTCTTCATCGATGACCTCTTCTCCCATCTTGAGCTGATAACCTAGTTCATCTAAACGTTCAGCAACTAAAGAAGCAGTCCTGAATTCTGTCCAGCCCGCTTCAGCATGTTTATGAAAGTCTCTTCTATACTCGATCAGTCTTTCTTCTAACTCATCTGCGAGCTTACCGATCTCTTCGTAAACCATGATATCTATCTCCTTAAAGATCAAAGGACTTGAAGTGATAAAAACTTAAGGAAGATGAAGAGGATAGCGTAATAGGAGAAAACCTAAAGTTGGATAGTAAGATAGTCCTTAGAGGGATATAGGTATGCATTTCGAGGTCAGAGAGTTCACAGATGAAGATCTATCTGGAGTCGTTAAGGCTTTTGTAGAAGGTTTTGCTTCAAGAGATAAAATTGTTTATAGATTGAGCAGGTTCGATCCGGGCTTGATAGAGGATGTAGTGAGATTATTCATCGAAGCTGGTGATCTAGTGCTTGTTGCAGAGAGTGAAGGAAAAGCTCGGGGCATCTTGGTGGGTGATCTTTCTAATAGTTTTCGATCAGAAGATCTATACCGGTCTCTCAGTATCTTTGCTTCGAGTTCTCTAAAGATCTCGGATCATCGAACGATTTTTTCCCTCTTTGATGAGGTGATGTATGCTTTCCAATTTTCGCTTCATTATACCTCGGTACCTTCGATCCTTCTTCTCACTTCTCAGAAGGGCTTTAGAGAGGGTATAGGTACGGCTTTGATGGATCGCTGGATAGAGGAAGTTAAGAGGGAAGGATACGATTCAACGATAGTGGGTACTGATGAAAGGTTGAATTGGCGATTTTACGAGAGATATGGGTTTGAAAGAAACAAAACTTTCAAACTAAGACCAAGACCGATATCCAGACCGAGTGAAAAGATCGATGGATTCATCTACA
>CAYXPD010000131.1:0-4248 GCA_964466995.1 uncultured Thermoplasmata archaeon
ATTTCTAACCTATCTACCTTCATCTAAATACACCTCTTTATAATATTCACACATATCTGTCAGAGGACACCTCTCACATTCTGGCCGCCTGGGTTTGCATATATTTTTCCCAAAGACTACCATCAATCTATTAATCTCGATCCAATATCTTTTCGGTATCTCTTCTTCGAGTATTTTTTCTGTTTCTTCAGGATCATCTGTATCTGCGACACCTAACCTGTTGCTAATCCTGTGTACATGGGTATCAACAGGGACTGCCGGTTCTCCGAAACCATAGACGAGCACACAGTTCGCTGTCTTTCGCCCTACACCTTTCAGATCGAGTAATTCCTCAAGATCATCGGGCACTTCATCATCGTATTCTTCGTGTATCCTCTTCGCTATCCGCTTAACCCTTTCGGCTTTTACATTGTAGAATCCAGATGGTCTTATCAGCTCTTTCACATGATCGAGAGGCGCGTCAGCTAACGCTTTAGGAGTAGGATAGCTGGAAAATAAAGCTTGTGATGCTTTGTGAGTGTTAACGTCTTTCGTTCTTTGGGATAGTACAGTTGAGATCAATACCTCAAAAGGCGATCTGTCTGGAGTCTCGTCGTTTTCTGGATCTTTACCTGGGAAGGCTCCAACGTCAAATTCTTCTTTTAATCGTTCTATCATCTCTCCGTAATCCATATCATCATCTCAATTTCTTCAAAATATCTCCTAAGAGATACATGGAACCCGTAATTAAGATGAGATCTCCCTCGCGCCATTCTTCTTCCGCAATTTTAAGGGCCTCGATGCCGTGTTCATAAGCCTGGGCAGGACAGTAGCTCTCGAATTCTTCACAGAGGATTTTGCTGTCTAATTTTCTCTCACTCACCGGTTCAGCGATATAGGCCAAATCAGCGATAGGTCCGAGTGTCTCCACGATGCTTTCATGATCTTTATCTTCCAACATACCCGCTACCAGCAACAATCTATCGAACTCTAATTTTTCTAGTCCGAGCTTTAGAGCTTCAAATCCAGTCCTATTATGTGCAGAATCGATCATGGTTTTCGGGTCTTCTTCGATCAACTCCATCTTCCCGGGTAAGCAAGTATTTTCTATCCCTTCGACTATGTCTGCCTTTTTGATGTCATAACCCTGATCCTTTAATCCCTCAGCCATCTTTAGAGAAATAAGTGCATTTTCGGCTTGCCAGGAGGTCATCCCTTGTATCTTTACCTCCCCGTACGGCTCTGTTCTAACCTTTAAAGGCTCGTAAGAGATCAGGTAATCTCTATCGAAGGCGTAATTGAAATCAGCGTTTTTTTCATCACAGATCTCCTTGAAATACTGTCTTATTTTTTCATCCTTCTCTCCTGTTACAAAATAGTTCTCTTCAGCTATTATCCCGCCTATTTCGTAGGCCCTGTCTTCTTTTGTGTCCCCTAGGTGTTCGGCATGATCATAACCCACGTAAGTGACCACTGAAAAGTCATGTGGAGCCACGTTAGTAGCGTCAAGTCTACCTCCCATTCCAACTTCTAGTACGGCAAAATCGATATCATGTTTTGAAAAGGAAAGGAACGCTAAAGTTGTCAAAACTTCGAAAAAACTGGGTCTTTTTTCGGGCTCATTCTCCTCGATTTCCTTGACAATGGGATGGACTCTCTCGATCAAATTCCAGAGTTCTTCCTCCTCTATCCTTTTTCCATTGATCTGGATCCTTTCCTCAAAATCGACGAGATGGGGGGATAGGAACAAGCCGGTTTCGTAACCTGCTTCCTGAAGTATGTTGATTAGAGTTCTGCACACCGATCCTTTTCCGTTGGTACCACCTACAACGATCGCCTGGAAATCTTCCTGCGGATAATCGAATCTAGACAGAAAATCATCAATCTTGTCCAATCCGAGCTTGACACCTATCCTCTCTAATGAATAGAGATAATCTTCAGGATGATCAAAATTGTCTTTTGGGTCTTCATATCCCTTTTCTTTTTCATCGCCCTCTTCCATAGGATCACTCAATGTTTGAAAACTCTTTGGCCGGTGAAGACCATGCTCATATCGTGTTCATCGACCGCCTCGATGACTTCATCATCTCTTATAGAGCCACCTGGTTGTATGACCGATTCTATTCCTGCCTCTGCAGCTTCATCGATCCCATCACGGAATGGGAAAAAAGCATCTGAGGCCATCGTGCATCCCTGTGTTTCAGATCTAGATTTCATCTTGGCTATTTTCACCGCATCTACGCGACTCATCTGGCCTGCGCCTATGCCTACCGTATGATCCTTTCGGGTGAATATGATGGAATTAGATTTGACGTGTTTGATCACTTTCCAAGCGAATTCCATCGCATCCAACTCTTCCTGCGTAGGTTTTCTCTCGCTTTTGACTTCTAACTCCTCTTTACTTATTCTATATGTATTTCTATCCTGCACAAGCAGACCTTCCGCTATCTTAGCGAACTCGAGTCCTTTCCTCTCTGGATTCCATTCAGGGAGTTTCATTATTCTTATATTTTTGCTATTCTTCAAAACATCGATAGCACCATCTTCATATCCGGGTGCGATGCTGGCCTCGACGAATATCTCGTCCATCTTTTTTGCCATCTCGACAGTTATGGGCCTGTTCGCACTGATTATACTACCGTAGATAGACTGTGGATCACATTCATAAGCGAGCTGGTAGGCTTCAGCAAGGTCATCTTTAGCAGCAACTCCAGTAGGATTAGTATGTTTTATCGCCGCGACCGCGGGTTTTTCGAATTCCTTTACGATGTCCAACGCAGCCTCTAGGTCCCTGATATTATTATAAGACAAAGATTTCCCGTGAAGTTTTTCTGCCTTCAAAACAGAACTTTCCTGAGTGTATTCGGTTTGATAGAACGCTGCTTCCTGATTTGGGTTTTCTCCATATCTTAGATCTTTGATCTTTTCTCCGGAAATGTTGTAAGTTTCTGGAAATTTTTCTGTTCTAAACTCTTTCTGCAAATAGTTGGATATCACCGAATCGTATCGTGAAGTTCGCTGAAAAGCCTTAAGAGCTAGCTCTTTTCTTGTCTTTTCACTTATCTCTTCGTTGGCCTCCAACTCTTCTAAAACCACATCGTAATCCTCTCTCTCTGTCACAACCCCTACTCTTTCATGATTCTTTGCAGCGGCTCTCAGCAAAGCTACACCGCCAATATCTATATTTTCAATGGCCTCTTCAACATCGTGATCTTCCTGGATAACATTTTCAAAGGGATAAAGATTCACAACGACTAGGTCTAGTTGAGGTAGAGCATGTTCCTCGATATCCTTTTGATGCTTGCCCCTTTCATACAGAATACCTCCATGTATCTTGGGATGAAGTGTTTTCACTCTTCCATCTAAAATCTCAGGAAAATCAGTGACTTCACTAACTTCAGTAACTTCTAATCCCGCCTCTCTCAAAACGGAAGCTGTTCCGCCTGATGAAATTATTTCGAAACCGTTCTCTTTCAGTCCTTCAGCAAACTCAACTATGCCAGTTTTATCAGATACGCTCAATAGTGCCTTCCGCGCCAATTATAACACCAACTCAACCCAAAGAGATGGCTATTTGATAAGTTTTACTAATTTATTTTCTTTTATCCGTATTTTTATTGTAAGGACTGCAAATCACAATCATTTTAAATCATAGACTCTTATACTCCTTCAATATGAAATCCGATGTTGAGATAGCGCAGGAAGCTGAATTGGAACCTATAGAAGATATTGCTGAGAAGATAGGATTAGGTGAAGAAAATATCGAGCCTAGAGGAAATTACGAAGCTAAATTATCTTTAGATACTATCAAAGAGTACAAGGATAAAGATCATGGAAATCTGATTCTCGTCACTACTATGACGCCTACTCGAGGTGGTGAGGGTAAAACAACCACGAGTATAGGTTTGACCCAAGCATTATGGAAGATGGGCGATAAAGCGACATTGGGCATTAGAGAACCTTCGATAGGTCCCACGATGGGTATCAAAGGTGGTGCCGCAGGAGGAGGCTATTCTCAAGTCTTACCGATGGAAGATATCAATCTTCATTTTACTGGTGATATGCACGCTATCGGGATAGCTCACAATCTTTTATCGGCCATGATCAACAACCATATGCATCGCGGGAATGAAATGAATCTAGACACTAGAAAGATAGTTTGGCCGAGAGTCGTGGACATGAACGATCGAGCTCTCAGAAATATCGTTGTCGGTTTGGGAGGAACATCTGATGGTATGCCTAACGAGAGTTCTTTTGGGATAACCGCTA
>CAYXPD010000132.1:0-4238 GCA_964466995.1 uncultured Thermoplasmata archaeon
TAGGGGAATCCTTCCAAGAGGTCAAAGAACATACTGAGGAAAAACATGGTTACGATCTTCAGAAATTTTTAGAAGAACAATACGATTATGATGTAAATAACTTGGAAGGAAAAGCAGTAAAACAGAGAGGAAATTTCGATCACTGTAAGGCCATAGGTTGGTACGTAGACGAGTACGAAAGGGCTCAGGTCTCAGTCAACTTGACAAATTACAAGGAAACTAGTCTTCACGATGTTTACGAGTTCGCTAGAGACAGAGCTAGAAAGATGGGTGTTAGAGTGACCGGTAGCGAGATAGTAGGGTTAGCTCCATACGACGCTCTTTTAGATACAGGAAAGTACTATCTGGAAAAGATGAACCAGTCCAAGGGTATACCTGAGGAGGACATAATAGAAACAGCGATCCAATCGCTAGGGCTTAGAGACGTTGCTGAATTCGATCCAGATGAGAAACTGATAGGGGGACAGATGAAGCCAGACGATGCTCTAGTCAAGATGAAAGTGGAAGATTTTGTCAATGAAGTATCCCGGGATTCATCCACGCCTGGCGGTGGAAGCATAGCCGCTCTTTCAGGCTCTATAGGTGCGGCTCTTTCCTCCATGGTTTCCAATTTAAGTACAGGAGGAAGAGGTACCGCGGATATAGACCCTAAACTGATGCCTGCAGCGGAAGAAGCGCAGGAGTTGAAGGACAAGCTCGTTAAAGCTGTGGACGAGGACACCAACGCATTCGACAAGTACATGGAAGCCAAAAGGATGCCTAAATCTACAGAAGAGGAAAGATGGAAAAGGAAAAAGGCGATGCAGGAAGGCTTGAAACACGCTGTCGAAGTTCCGATGGAAACCGCAAAAACTTCCGCTAAAGTGATAGATCTCGCCGAAAAGACTGTAGAGCACGGAAAGAAAGATGCGGTCAGTGATGCTCTCGTCGCGGCCCAGATGGCTTATTCCGGCATCGTTGGAGGGATAGCGAATGTCAAGATCAATCTTGGTGATATTGAAGACGAGGAGTTCGTAGAAAAGATGCTTGAAGAATGTGAAAGACTTGAGGAAGAGTACAAGGAGAAGAAGTCTAAAGTGATAGAGAAAGCCGAGAGTAGATTGAATCTAGACTGAAAATCAATCCCACTCTATCTCTTTTTTCTATATTGTTTATCAGAAATTTCTTTATACCTACTGGTAAATGGATCTCTATGGTCTTAGATTATGAATTGGAACAGTTGGGTTATAAAAATATAGAAGATATCATCTGCTGTCCAGGAGGGTTTGAAGTCCAGGGGAAGGAATTTCTTGGAGATTTGTCTAAGACAATCTCGTGGAGAGAGATGATGGTGGATAGTGGTTTGAATGGATTTATAGTCTATAAGGATAGAACTCCTAGGGGCTTCATCGAATACATGTCTGCAGAAACAGCTCCAATTCCGGTAGAGGCACCCGGTTCTGCGGTAATAATGTGTTTCCACTGGGCTACGGAAGATGAAAAGGATGATGAGGAACATCATAGAGAAGAAAAAGAAATGCTCCGTATCCTCATAAAAGAAACAGAAGATGAATTTGAAGGGCTTGCAGCACTAGCCTGGGACCATGCGGTACATTTTCCGATAGATATGTTCAAGGAATTAGGTTTTGAAGTTATAGATAAGCAAGATTATATTTCTCTAATGTATCTAGAATTGGATGAATCATCTAAAGAACCATCAATTTTTGGACCCAATTTTGAACCTAGAGACCATTCTGGTGAAGGAAAAGTAGTCGTAGATGTAGGCTTCAGCAACAGATGTCCCTACAGTATCCACCATAAGACTAAAGTTAAAAAAGCAGTCGACGAATTAAATTTAGATGAAATAGAACTCAATATCTACCAGATCGATACCCGAGAAGACGCCTTGGAGTATTCCATAAGCCCGTGGAATTGGGATTGGGTTTTCGTGAATGGAGAAAAAGTCCCTGTTCACAAATTGAAGGTTGAAGAGATCAAAGACGTAATTCAGGAGAAGACAATTTGAAAATAGAAATCAATCTTTTATAAATGAATTCTGATTCATCTTGATCCTAGTGGATCTATCTTTTCCTATAACATTTCCACATGCACACATAACTTTCTTGTTTTCTTTCTCACTGTTATCTTCAACGATCCTTTTTTTATAACAGTTGATGAGATTTCCGTCCCCATACTTTATGTACTGAAATATCTTTTTCTCACATCTTTTACATTTGATATCTAGGTTTCTTCTTCTCATATCTATTTTAGTATGGATGGAAAACTTATAGAATTTTTGATTTAGTACCGTCACCGTGTGATTGAAATATTAGAGAATTAGTTAGATTAAATGATGGATCTCGCAGATAAGATCCTATCTAACGGTATAAAATTGGTTTCAGAGTCCGAATATCTTGATTTCATATACGATGCTAGGAAATACTTAGAAGGAAAAAATTTGGTTGAAAAGGGATGGAACGAATTCATAATAGTAGGAGATACTCACGGATATCTGAACTCTGCTAAAAGACCGGCAGAAGAAGCTTTCAAAAGAGAGCTCCCTATAGTTTATCTTGGCGATTACGTTGATAGAGGGGATGAACAATTGAAAAATCTAGCATATGTCCTTTCCTTGAAGATGAAACGACCAGATAAAGTCATATTGTTGAGAGGTAATCATGAAACCGAGCGCATGAACCGGAGCTATGGCTTTCAAAGCGTAGTCAATAGGGAGTATTCAAAAAAACTATTTAGAGAGATAGTTTCTATATACGACAGATTTCCTGCGGCCGCCGTGATTGGAAATAAATATTTTGCAGTCCATGGAGGCATACCTGAAGGTATAAACTCTTATTTTGAAATAATGAATCTAAATCATGGGGAGGAAAGCTACGAAGAGATTTTATGGAACGATCCAAGTGAAGAAATAGACACATTTCAACCTAATTTACAGAGAGGAGGATACAAACTCTATGGCGAAAAAGCTGTCGAGAGATTTCTTAAAGAAAATGACCTTTCCATGATTATCAGGGCTCACCAGGTCCAAACAAGCGGCTACAAGTATTATTTCGATAAAAAATTGCTCTCGATATTTTCAGTTTCCAATTATAGAGGGGGAAATGAAGGAAAATATGCACATGTGAAAGAGACAAATATAGACCTGATAGATAATTAAACGATCTTACAACAATATATCCAGCAGTTCTCTAAGATCGCCCAATCCATTTTTTCCGTCTCGGCTCACCAAATAAGATCGGATACCAGCTTTTTTAGCTGAAACATAATCGTTCTCACGATCATCTCCTACATGTATAGCTCTCTCGGGATCTACATCGATTTTTTTACAAATTTCTCGATATAAATAAGGCGTTTTGCTACTCATCCCAAAATCGGATACCGAGGAGTAAAGTTTTGTAAAGTAGGTCTGGTATTCTCCAAGACCTACTTCTATGAACATCTTAATCCCGTTTGAGATTATTATCAAATCATATTTTTCGTGAAGCTTCTTGATGACCTCCTTGGCATCATCATAGAGTTCATATTCGGTTCTAAGGTCTTCTAGGACTTTTCTAGGCTCATGTTCCAATTCATATTTTGAGAACCAATATTCGGGCTCGTACCATTTTATATCGTCTTTGCCTATCTCTTCATACTCTTTCATAAATTTTTCTTGAACTTCCTCCATATTCAAACCGACTTTTTCAGAATACAACTCCGGTAACCTTTCTAACCAAAATTTGTCTGCGAACTCCTTGGGGATCAAGGTACCGTCCATGTCGAAGGAAATTAATTCTATATCATCATCCATCTTTTTCACCACTTAATCTTAAAACTATTTCTAAACGAGATCTCTTCTTTACTTTTTAAATCATTCTCTACTACCTCTTCATCAGGATATCCTATTGGCATGAGGAAAAAGCACTTGTAATTTTCAGGTAGGTCTAAAACGGAAGAAGCTAGTTCTATGTCCAGATAACCGACCCAACAAGCTCCCAATCCCAGATCGACAGCTTTCAGAAAAACATGTTCACCCGGCAAAAGAGTATTACAATTTTCAAATAGTAAGGACACTTTTCTTTGATCTGAAAATTCTCGGAGATGTTCTATGAGCTCTTCACCAAATCTTTCCTTATCAACTTGCAATTCAAAATCTTCTTCCGATAAATTCCTCAGGTCTTTTTTCAATTCGGTACAAAATGCTATTACCAAAGGTGCTTGAGATATCCATTCTTGGCCACCAGCGGCCTTCGAGAGTTCGT
>CAYXPD010000133.1:0-4236 GCA_964466995.1 uncultured Thermoplasmata archaeon
TGTTCAGAGTAACCATCTCCTTACGAAAGTGTTCCAGCTCACCAACGTCGGGTTTACCGAGAACCAGATTCTTGTTCTCTAGTGAGAAAAATGAAAATCGAAAACTTTCTGGCAGTTCTTTAACGGTGTCTAGATTGAGGAGTTCGTTCCGTCTCTGTTCTTGGAAGTATTTTTCTAATTTTTCATCAAGAGAACCGTTGAAATCGACAAAGACATCCTTTAATCGATCTCCTATGAGCTCTTTACCTAAAAGTTTTTCAGTATATTCATTCAACTCTATTATCGTTCCATCCAAATCGGTGCTTATACAAACTAGAGGAGCTTCATCTTCCACGTATTTTTTAACGATAGTTTCGGTTCTTTCGTTCATCTCAATCACTCATATCGTATCTTTCCTTGAGCTCTTCTATAGAGGAGATATATTCTGCTTTGCATCGACCATTCAAGATGCCGTTCCTACTATCATCGAATGCCTGTCCACCAACGATGATCTCCAGATCAGGATATAGGTCACATATCTTCTTTATATATTCGTTCAGCTCGGGAAGATTGCGTTCCATAGCTACAGAAAAGCCGACGACGTCGGGCTGCTTTTCCTCGATCATAGACAATAGATCATCGATCGGCGTATCCGCTCCTACAAAATAACTATCCCAGCCGAATAACTCGAAAAGGTCCGCGATCATCCTACCACCGATCTGATGATATTCATTCACAACACAAGCGATTATTATCGATCTCCCCTCTCTTTTCTTGGACAGTATCTCCGGATAGACCGAAGTTAAGATCCTTTCAGTTATAGAAGTCGCGAGATGTTCCTTAGCGACCGATATCTCACCGATCTCCCAAAGATTTCCAACCTCATACATGGAGCGCTGTATCAGATCGGTATAGAGTTCCTCTATCTCAACACCTTGGTCGAGTGATGATTCAACGATCTCTTCACATCGCTCCTTGTTGCCTTCTAGTAAGTTTTGAAGGTAGTCCTCGTAAGTTTTTTCTTCTATCATCCTATCTTACCACCCGCGATAAGATATGAAAGAACTTAGACATATCTATCGAAATTAAATGCATTTGATAAAAATTATTTTCTCTGCCGTTAAATATAGTTTCTCGTAAGATCCCAAAATTATGAGCATCATCAAATATCTTGCTCTGAATCTTCATCGGTCGACACCTCGTCTCTTCACGTTCTATTAAGTTTGATATCGAGTCTGGCCCCACCAAGATCGGAGTCCTTAACTTCTATAATACCGCCGTAGCTCTCGACTATCTCTTTTACTAAGAATAGACCCAGACCAGAACCGCTTCCAGCATTATCTCCTTTTTTGAATCCTCTCTCGAATATCTTGTCTTTCATCTCGTCAGGTATCCCTTTTCCGTCGTCTT
The DNA here is from genome assembly GCA_964466995.1 of uncultured Thermoplasmata archaeon. Taxonomy (GTDB): domain Archaea; phylum Thermoplasmatota; class Thermoplasmata; order Halarchaeoplasmatales; family Halarchaeoplasmataceae; genus Natronoplasma. The sequence goes on from CAYXPD010000133.1 coordinate 1,390, forward strand.
CCACTCGGCAAAGGACCTCATTTTCTTTTTCCTCTATAGAGATCTTAACCAGACTTCCATGAGAGTGTCTTATCGAATTATCTACTAAGTTTTCGACCAGTTCTTCCAAAAATGGCCCGGCTTGGATCTCAAGAGAAGGGAGATCCGTTTCTAACTCCAATTCGAAATCTTCGACGATCTCTTTTTTCACTCCGATCACATCTTCTATGACTTGTACAAGATCGGCGCGTTCTTTCACAGCATCTTGTATCTCTCTGAGTTTCCTGATCTTTTCGATCGTCTCCCTTTCAACCTTATTGGCTTCTATCGCCTTCTCGATCAGAGATTCCATTTCCTCATCGAGATCATGTTCTTCTATCAACTGGAGATACCCTTGAACGATGCTGCTCTTATTCTTTAGCTCGTGCCTGAGCATCGAGTTAAGGAACTCTTCTGTTTTTTTAGACTCGATCCTATTCAAAGCTTCATTTACGTGAACGATCAACAGTTCCGCCATGATAAGGTCGTCTTCGTCGAAGTCGTCTTCTGCGGAAGAGATCGCTTGAAAAACTCCAAATTTTCCTATAGGTACTGTTATCCCCGATCTGTAATCATCCATTGTGGGGGAAGCTTTCTCTACTTCATCTATTCTAGGGGTTAAGAAAGATCCGTTTTCCAAAAAGGCCTTTCCTGCTACGCTATCATCGATGAGCAAGTAAGAAGATTCTTCATCGGGATAATTTTTAGATGCTTTTTTCTTGACCAAACGGTCTTTTTCTGGCGTATTGATAACACACCAATCGAACTCCAAAATATCTTCAGCCACCTCGATAGCTTTTGCGTATATCTCTTCTTTAGATTCACAAGTTTCCAGATCAGCACTGGCCTGTTGCAATCTTTCTAATTTTTCTTTGGTCTTTCTTACCCTTCTATCGGCTTCTTTTCTTTCGGTGATATCAAAGATATAATGAACGTAAAGATCTTCAGTGTAAGGCCTCCATATCCCATAATAATATCTACCCTCATATTCTACTTCTATTTCTCTTTGTTCTTCAGTTTCCCAGATTTCAAGCATCTTGCAAAATGGGCAAGGATCGTCTCTTTCCGCTATCTTTTCGTAACACCTTTCTCCCGGTACAGCGCCTACCTCTCTTGCTTTCTCGTTGGAAAAGACTATCTCTCTAGAATCTTTCTCTAAGATCAAAGCATAACCAGGGATATTGTCCAATAAGGTCTTTCTTTTCTTTCTTTCAGCCTCTAGTTTTTTCTGATTCTCTTTACGTTTTTGGATCTCTCTACCTGTTACTATAACACTTTCGACCTCCGGATCTTCAAGCAGACTTATTGCTCTCACTTCGAACCAGATCCAATCCTCTTCCGCTTTACCTCGTATCTCTGCTGAGAATACCTCGCCCGGTTTTTCCACAGCTTTGTTGAAGATATCGATCGTAGTTTCTCTATCTTTTGGATGGATGAAATCAAAAACGTTGTTTTCCACTAGATCATCAAGTTCTAGTGAGTCAAAACCGAGATCTGACGGGGACGGGGACCAATACTTTATCTCGCCTTCCTCATCGAGTGCGACTATGAACTCAGGGGTGTGTTCGAGGTATACTTCTTTCCGCTTCAATTCATCTTCCATTTCTTTCCTTTTCGTGATCTCGTTACCTTCAACTATCAAAGAGATTATCTCCCCATCCTTATCCTTTACCGGCCTGATATGGAAGTCTACGAATATATCTTCTCCTTTTTCACCGACATGGTATGCTTCAAATTGGTCGTAATCTCCTGAACTCGTCTTTTTCACAGCTTCCTTTAGACGGTTTTGAAGTTGTTCAGAGTGATCCCACCAGGGGGTGTTCCAGAACTTTTTCCCTTCGACTTCTTTTTCATCAGCTCCTATAAACTCTAGAGAAGCTTGATTAGCAGATAGAAGCGTTCCATCTTTATCTAAAATTCCTAGGAAGGTGGTAGGATCGTTGAAGATCGCTTTAAATCGACGGTAAGTCTTTTGCAATCTCTTTTTTGTTTCTTTATGTTCTCTTTCCTGTTTTATCGCCTGTGCAAGTACTCCATACTGTGATCTAGGGTCACCTCCTTTCCGGAGATATCTATCGGCTCCAAGGTTCAACGCCTTCATGGCCACTTCTTCCCGACCTTTGCCGGTGAAGACGATAAAGGGGATGTCCATCTCTCTATTTTTCTTTACTTCTTTTAAGAACTCAAGACCATCCATCTCCGGCATCTTGTAATCTGAGACGATCACATCGAAATCCTCTTTATCTAATGATTCAAGGCCATTTTTTGCCGACGAAGCCGTTGAAACGTTTAGTTTCGGCTCTTCCTTTTCCAAAAATATCTTTGCCTGATCTAAAAGGGAACGTTCATCATCTACCAGGAGGACCTCCATCTCATCCTTCATGATCACACCTTTTATAGCCCTCTAATATTCGAGATATGAGGCGTATGTTATATCAGTTTAACGCACACCTATCAAAAAGATCAACTTCTTAGATACACACCAACATTTCGCTCTATTCACATATTCAAAGGATCAACCTGACATTTTTCCTCGCTTATGTACACCATCTTGGACTCCCACGTCCTGTTCTCTTCACTTGGATGAGGTTCTTCGATCCTTTATAGCGTTATGCGAGAAAAAGTGGACCGATAGATCAAGTCCTGGGGGAAGGCCTGCTAGATAACTTACGCTGGTTTCGGGGGAAAAAAGTATTTGTTTTTGCAGGTTTATTGTGAAGAGGAAGTAGGAGAAAAGAGGTTGCAAAAGTATTAAATAATGTAATGCATCTTTATGCATTTAAGGTCCGTTCGATCCCGGAGGACTTATATTATGAAAATGTGGAAAAA
>CAYXPD010000134.1:0-4231 GCA_964466995.1 uncultured Thermoplasmata archaeon
AACCCCACATAAAACAGAATTTGACATCGTTCATGTTATCTTCGGTCTGGACCCAATACAGTATTTTACCCCTGTGATAAGGAAAGTATGTAAAAAGAGCTAGAACCATGCCCGTGAACAAAGGATAAAAATAAGAATCGAAAACAAACGGAACCATGAGAGTCGATATACCTCCAGCGAAGATATGGACTACTTTCCTATCATAATATATAGCCACCCTCCTATCGATTCCTTTTTTCATCATCCAATGGTACAGCGTTTTGGTCCCGAGAGTGACCGAGATCGAATAGACCACTAAGAGAACGATCCAAATCGTTTGAATGATGAAAGAGGTAGAGATCATTATCGAATAACAATCTTTCTTCGATATTTATCTTTTTCCAAAATTTTTTCTATATATCTTCCCCTCTGAATCTGTCGAGTTCTTTCAGCGCTTCATAGGTTCTCATAAGATCAGACCTCGTCAGTATACCTTTCAATTCACCGTCAGAGATGACGGGAAAACGGCCAATTTCATTCTTGATCATTGCGTCCCATACTTTGCTAACATCATCTTCCGGTTCAAAACATATAAGATCCTCTTCCATGATATCAGATACCCTCACTGTCTCCATCTCTTTATCGTCCAATCTCTTGATATCTTCAAGGGTTACTATACCAAGTAGATCTCCTCTTTTTACAACTGGAAAACCGTGGTGGTGGGTTTTCAAGAACTCTTCAAGGACTTCTGATGCTTTCTCGTCAGGGGCTAGAGTTTTAACGTTGGTCGTCATGATATCTTTCACCTTCACTTTTTCCAATGTCTCTCTCATCATCACACTCTGCGATTCTTGGCTTGCTCCTATATAAACGAAAAAAGCTATCAGCAGGAGGAATATATTGTAGAATAGACCGACTATTGCGAACAGTACAGCTACGATCTTTCCTATATCCGCTGCCCGTTTAGTAGCCTTGGCGTAAGACTTCTTTTTTGCAAAAGTAGCTCGCAGGATCCTTCCTCCATCCATTGGAAAAGCAGGGATCATGTTAAAGGCGAAGAGAAAAACATTGATGAATCCAAGGTAAGTAAAGAAAAAGATCAAAATCGGTTCCCATATGAACATTCCCAAAACATAACTCCCTATTCCTATAGCTAAACTTGTCAATGGACCCACAACACTGAGTTTGATCTCAGAGTTCGGATCCCTCGGAATCTCCTCCATATCCGAAACTCCACCGAATAGCCAAAGTGATATCTCTCTGATTTTTATATCCATGTTTAGACCTACAAATGAGTGTGCTAGCTCGTGGATAAGCACACTGATAAAAAGCCCGACAGCTATAGAGAATCCAAGGAGATAGCTTTCCAATCCAGGAGATATACCAGTTGGATCTACTCCAATGAATTCTGCGATCTGATATACTTGGTAACTCACGGACCAACCGATGATACCGACAGCTATGATAAGGGTGACGTGTAACTTTATCGGTATACCTTTGATAGAACCTATCCTTATCGACGTTTTCATTTTTTGACCACTTGTAATAAAAAACATCTTACTTATATATAAATGTTAAAAGCTCAAAGTAAATCTGAAAATCAAACCATACGGAAAACGAAATATAGTTGTTCTTCAGTAGAGACATCCGTGATTATAAATTGAGAATATCATCTTTAGTACTTTAACTCATCTGAAAAATGTTTTATTACTCGAGCTGAAAAACCTAAAATCCAAATTTAGTGTTGGATAGCTATTAAATATAAAAAATGTATTAGAGATATGAAGAGTGTGAAGAATGATAGGAACTACCTCTAGTGATCCTCGTGAATGCTTCGAAAAAGGAAATGAAGCCTTTAAAAAAGGTGAGTGTGACGAAGCTATCAGCTGGTACGATAGAGTGACATCAATAGATCCAGAGTTTAAAGTGGCTTGGAACAATAAAGGATATGCATATAGAAAGAAAAGTGAGTATGATGAAGCGATCAGATGTTTTGACAAAGCGACATCTATAGACCCTAAGTATGCTACTGCCTGGTATAATAAAGGGTATACCTACAGGAAGATAAAAAGATATGATGATGCCATCAGATGTTTTGACAAAGCGATCTCAATAAATCCTGACTATGCGATGGCATGGTATGATAAAGGACGTGTGTACAGAAAGAAAGGTGAGTATGATGAAGCGATCAGATGTTTTGACAAAGCGATCTCAATAGATCCTGACTTATACGAAGTATGGAATAGTAAAGGGATGGCGCACCGGCAGAAAGGGGAATATGATGAAGCGATAAAATGCTTAGATAAGGCGACAACAATAGATTCAAACGATGCAACTGCTTGGAATAACAAAGGGTACGCATATAAAGAAAAAGGAAAATGTGATAAAGCTATCAGTTGTTACGATGAGGCGACTTCTATAGATCCTGAGTATGCAACTGCATGGTATAATAAAGGGTATGCCTATAGAAAGAAAGGTGAGTATGATGAAGCGATCAGATGTTACGAAAGGGCCCTCTCAATAAACCCGGATGATGCTTTGATATGGTACAATAAAGGGTATGTGTATATGAAAAAAGAGGAATATGACGATGCAATCAGATGTTACGATAGGTCGACATTCATAGATCCTAACTTAGCTGTAGCCTGGCATAACAAAGGGTATGCATACAAGCAGAAAGGAGAGTATGATGAGGCAATAATGTGTTATGATATGGCCACTCTTATAGATCCTGAATTTGCTCTTGCGTGGTACAATAAAGGTATTGCATATAGGGAGAAGGGAGAATATAGTGAGGCTAAAAACTGCTTGAAAAAATCACTTTCTATCGATCCAGATCAGCAGAAGGCAGAAAAAATATTAGCTGATTTGCGTTGATTTTATCTTAATAATACTGATCTCTTAACAGAATATATTTTTTAATTCTTTATATTTTGATATAACTTTAAAACCATAACGAAAGTGTCTACAGGCTAGATTGATATCTTCTAATCTAGATCGATCTAATTTTTAAGATATTATATCCCCCCTATTTTTGATTGGTCAATAAATAGATTAGGTATTTTCTTTAAAAAATTTTTAATAACTACATAAATCTCGGCCCTAGAACGGGTCCGCTCTTCCTGGATTCATCGGGAACACTATGGTCTCTTCATGTCTTAAAAAAGCTTCTCCTTCGATAATCCGAAACCCGTAGACTCTACTGATGGGTAAAGGAGAAAGATAGGAATAAGTCAAGATTATATAGTCCCAGTAAGGCTTATCTTGGTAATAAACTGTAAGCCATCCTGGGATATTATCCAATTCCTCAAAGTCTACTTCCTCTTTTATATCGTCTAAATGCCATCTTCGGGGATTCTCCCTCATTTCAGTTAAAACATCCTCTGTGTTGTAACTAGGTCCGAGTTTTCCCCAAATGGGTACAGGATTGTAAATTACACCTCCTCCCGGTCCCATGCCGGGAGACCGATCAACCTGAATATGCCTATCCATCAATTCCATAGAAGTTAAGTTAATTAAAGGGACAGAGATTAAAAGAAAAATAACAAGGAAAAGATTTATCTTTTTTATTGAGGACAACTCCTCTTTCATTATTGACGATGATCTATCTTCTCGCCCCTCAGAAAATATACTGGTTCCTTTTATATACTCTTTTTTCTTTATAATAACCATAATCGCCCAAATGATTCCAAGTGGTAAGATAAGATAGTAAGCTATTGTTATTACTATTAAGAGAGGGTCTGCCGTCATCATTATACAAACTCGAACTTATACCTAATATAATTTACTCTTTTTGAGCTAGATCATCTATTTGCAGTGTCTTTCCTGTTTTAGAAAAGTTCAAGCATCAGTTGTGATCGTGGGTTTTTTTAGATTTTTCATAGTTGGTCTAATCTTGGTCTTCTTTTTACCTCTTCTTGGAATAGGTATCTATAGCTAACACAATTCCAAGAGATAGTATTATTGATAAAAATCCTCGTTTTTAAGATCTCCTTGATCCTTATTATCTAGGTAAATGCTAATATTTTAGTAAGTTTTGTATACAAAAGAGTGCGACGGAAGGGAAACTAACGCCAATTTGCCCGTAAATTTCCCTCTTTTGTCAACTTCTTCACTATCGTTTAGAAAGTTGAAAGTTTATCAAGGATTAATGATTCTGATCACATTTTGAAAAGATTTTTGTTAAGGGCTTTCTCCGAAAGCCCTACATTTTTTGATGCATCTTTTTCGAAAAAAGATGCGAGGGAAGGGA
>CAYXPD010000135.1:0-4206 GCA_964466995.1 uncultured Thermoplasmata archaeon
TGCGAGATAATCGGCTATCTCATGTCCCTCGGTCGCATGTTCTATTACTAGATCAAAATCGAATTCTTCAGCGATCCTTATCGCTGAGATCATGTCGTCTGCTCTGTGAGCGTGTATCCTCGCTGTAAGTTCATTTTTTAAGACTGGTTCTAGTGCCTTGTGTTCGAAGTCTTTATCTTTGGAATCATCGTTCTCCATTTGGCGTTCAACTTCCGAGAACGTTTTCCTCAAAAGTCCCGCTGTTCCTATACGGGTGGAAGGGATTTCATCCTGTTCTTTGTAAACTCGCTTAGGATTTTCACCGAAGGCCATCTTCATGCCTGTTGGTTCTTTCAGTACTAATTCATCAACTATATTTGACCCAGCGGTCTTTAGGGCTACGGATCGACCACCTATGGGACTAGCAGATCCAGGTGCCACATTAACGGTTGTAATTCCAGCTTTAACTGCTTCTTTTAACCCGATGTCATCTGGATTTACACCGTCTAAAGCTCTAAGATGAGGAGTGATAGGATCGTAGATCTCGTTAGTATCGTTACCTTGCCATCCTTCCCCCTCTTCATGTATTCCAGTATGGCAGTGCGCCTCGATCAGGCCAGGTATGATGGTTTTACCTTTTACATCTATGATCTCTGCCTCATCTGGAATTTCAATATCTTTTCCAATATCCACTATTTTACCATCGTCTATTAGAATGGAACCTTTGAACGTCCCGTTTGTGATCGTATTTATTTCGCCGTCTACCAATGCTTTCATTATATCAGTCTCGTGTTTTACCTGGGAGTTATTAAAGTTTATCAAGATTTTTCACTTTTGGTCGGGACCAATCCTTTTTTGTATTGTATTAAAGATAGTCTTATTTTGTCTATTATTAGAAAAATAGTAAGAACAATGGGCCCGGCCGGATTTGAACCGACGACCGTCTGGTTATGAGCCAGATGCTCCACCAACCTAAGCTACGGGCCCTTATTCTGAAGGACAATTCCTCTTAATCACTAATCGTATTTAAGATTGATGATTTCTTTAATAACTTGTGTTTTATCCAACTCTCCTTGTCTTGTTAGAAACGCCTTCAAAAAGATGAAGAACCTAGTAGATTTCAGTCTGAAAACCTTATTTCTACTAACTTGAAAAGTACTGAGAATTACAAATACATCAGAAGGACTTCTACTTAGCACCTTTCTCTAAGAGAACTCCATTTTTACCGCCTTCAGGTGATCTTACCAATTTGATTCCATAGCTTGCGATTCTTCCACCAGTGCTCCCCATTACTAAAAGCAAGACAAGAGGGAAAAATAAGAGCAGAACATCGATTAGATCATTTATTCCCCCACTACCAGTATCCATCAACTCCCCCGTAAAATCTCCCAATGCCTCAGGGCTGAGAAAGAGATTCAAGGCTAGAAAAAATGTGACGAAGAGTAAAATAAGACCAGTAATCAAAACAACATATCCAAATATTTGATTCTTATTTTTCATGATCATCCCTATCTAAAGCTAATCTATATATTTTATGTAGTAGGAATGTAGAGCCAACATATTATAAAAAATTTTTCTTCTCCTTCAAAAATATATTTTCTAGTAAGAGATAAATATCTCGATTATAAAAATGATTTTGCATATATCCATCCATGTCAGATTTTAATAATGAATGATATATGTTGATTTGACCATCTAGGTTTTTGCTTGGTTTTACTTAAGAAACTGTCAAAAGATTAATAGCAGAAAAGACTTCTACAAAAATCTGGGAAAAATAGAAATACTCGAGTGATTGTAGAAAAACTTGATGACTACTCCCGGAGTGTTATTGATAATTATCGGTATTATATTGGCCATCATAGATATAGCTGATCCAGGGTTATTCATCGCCCCAAGTATATTGATATTGATAGGTTTGATAGCTTTAATTTTTGGTTTGGAACATATTTTTTCTTTTTGGACAGTTTTAGGTATAGTTTTACTCCTTATTCCCTTATTTCTTATCTCAAGAAAATATCATCAGCTCAAATCTCCACCATCAACACCAACGACTACATCTACTACTTTAAAAGGACAAAAAGGTTATGTGATACAAGAAATCGAACCAGAAAATATATCAGGGAAGGTTAAACAGGGTAGTGGAAGTAAGATATGGAGTGCTACAGCAGACGAAAAGATAGAAGAGGGGACTGAGGTCGAAATAAAAAAAGCAAAAGGCGTACATGTAGTTGTTGAAAAGATAGAATAGATTTAATTAAAGCTAGGTTATTTGATCTCTTTACTGTTTTCAAAGCCTCTCATAATTCATATCTTATTTCCCTTGGTAATTTCATCTCATCTCCTTTATCGGAGTATACCTGAAGTATGTTATATATGTCGGGTTTATAACAGAGATTTTTTTCTATTTCACAGTGTTCTTTCAAAAGATTTCCAACCCGTATTACATCATTTTCATCGAGATAATTTGGAGTATATACCCTTATAATGTGTTTTTCGGATTCTTTCTTTTCTCTGATCCATTTAGTGGTAACTTGAGCCCCCCATATCTTGTCATCTTCGACTAGACTCTTTATCTTGTTCCATACTTCGTCTACTTTTCTCGGTGAAACGAGAGCTTCCCACTTCCCGCTGAGATAAACGTCATCTACTGCTCTCTTGTCTATTTTTTCTACTTTGGGATTACTATAACCACCTAGATCAGAATTTTCCATAGATCCAGGATCAGATACATCGTTTTCTTCGATATAATCAAGCAATCTGTTCCGACTATCTTCTAGTCCACATAGTAACCACTCTTTGCCCTCCTTTTTTACTTCCGAGGGTTTTTCTTTTTCTCTAGACATGTTTAAAATGAATATTACCACTGAACCTAATAAATCTTTCTTTTTAATATATCTCATATTTTCCTTACAAAAATTATTGGGTTTACCTTGAAATTTTGTTTCTAAAATCAGTTTCGTCAAAGAACATAATTCCTGAGAGCCCACTCAACGCCTTGATTTTCGCAAGATGGAGCAATCTCGTCTGCGACTTTCTTCACCGAACAAGGAGAGTTTCCCATGGCTATTCCTTGGCCTGCAGATTTTAAAAGTCCGATATCAACTTCATCATCACCAATAGCTAAAACCCCGTCTATTGATATGTCTATTTTTTCACAGACCAATTCAAGAGCCTGCTTCTTTGAGATTTCAGAAGTATAAACGGTGAGAGCCATCCACTCTTGTGAACTGTGATGTCTATCCAATCTGACCTTTTGAAAAAAATCCCTCGCATAGCTCTCGAAATCTTTCAACCCATTTCGACCGTTAATATCAGAGCGCATCATAAGAGATAGAGGAGGACCTTTATTTAAAGCTTCGATATTATTCTCAACAAGCCGGGTCACAGGATATAACGACGACTCACCGTGTTTTTGTCCCCTCCTTTTACTCCAATATTTTTTCTCCTTAAAAACCGTGGTTATTTCGTAATTTTTTTCATCTGAATACAATAGAAGTTCTTCCGCAACATTACGATCTAAATAGCTCTCATACCAATCTTCGTATTCCCCTTCAGATTTCCAACCAGGGCTAATGACCCTTGCCCCGTTATTACATATCAAAGGATATTCATCGATATTTACCTCTTCTAAAATAAGAGACGTAGAGAAACGCATTCTAGTGGTCGCTGGGACAATAGGTATTTTCTTTTCTAATGTTCTTTCAAGTGCCTCTTTATCTTTTGGATGTATCTCCCTATTAGTGCAGAGTGTACCGTCGAGATCGATCGCAACGGCTTTGTAATCCATCGAAATCATTCATATTTAGACAGATCTAAATCTTCGATCAAAACGTCTTCACCTTTCGTTTTTAAAATTCTTTTGTACATCTTTTTTTCTTCTTCCATTGATAGTTGGTGGCCCTTTTCCATTACAGCTATATAGTTAAATAATTCGCTGTGTTTTCCTTCTTCACTTGCTAATTGATAATATAACTCATAAGCATTTTTCTCTGCCTCTATCGCTGATTCTAAAGCTTCTATGACAGAAACTAGATCGTCAGAATCGATATCTATGAAATCTCCCTCGTGAGGGGGAAGTCCTTCTCCATCAGGAACCACATATTCTTTCTCTCCAAATTCATATTCATGTAATTCGATAAGCTTGTTTTTGTGATCTAATTCTTCTTTTGCAAGATTATAAAAGCGATCCGAAGCTAATCCAGAAAGTTTTTCAGATATCTTCTTATA
>CAYXPD010000136.1:0-4201 GCA_964466995.1 uncultured Thermoplasmata archaeon
GAGAACAATTGATCAAAGACGACTACGAAGAGTTGAAAAAAGAAGGTCTGGTAGATTAAAGTTAGACCATCTTCATTCAAAAACTCCTTTTCTTTTTTATCCCCAATCGTATGCCCCAATCTTTATGAGCAGTTAGTGGCTTTTAGATTTAAAAGATATAAATAAGAGTACAGTAAAAGTGATAACGATGAAGGAAGAGATGGAGTCTTTAGAGATTAGAGCAGCAGTCAATGAACTAAAATCACTAGAAGGGGGTTTCGTCAAAAAAATATATCAACCGAACGAAGGAGAGATATTGATTCGGATTTATGTCCCTGGAGAGGGGAAGAAAATGCTGCTCTTCAAGGTGGGTAAAGGCCTTTATCTTAGTGAAGAGAACAAAGACAATCCCAAAAAACCCGGTGATTACGTGATGCTGATGAGAAAATACACTGGAAACGCCACTATCAAGAAGGTAAAGCAGCATGAATTCGATAGAGTCGTGATATTCGAACTTCAAAAGGAAAAGGAAAGTAGGCTGATCTTCGAAATCTTCGGAAAAGGAAACCTTATCCTAGAAGGAGAAAAACATATCCTCGTCCCATACCGTTCTGAATCTTGGAGTCACCGAGAATTAAAAGAGGGGTACGAATACAAGTTCCCACCATCGAGAGTACAACCATTCAAGTTGGATAAAGAAGAGATCGAACAAAATTTAGAAGATTCTGAAAAAGATCTAGTGAGGGCTTTGGCGGTAGACCTCAATCTAGGAGGGAAATATGCAGAGGAGATATGCAGCAGGATCGACGTGGACAAGCACATGGAAGAACCTGAAGATCTGTCCGATGAGATAAAGTTAGTTATCCAAGAGATGAAAAAGCAGATCGAAGAAGATGATCTAGAACCTCATGTAGTAAAGGATGACGAGGGGAAGATAATAGATGCAGTACCGTTCCCTTTAAAACAATATGAGCAGAATGAAACTGAGATGTTCGTAACATACAATCGAGCTCTAGATATGGCTTTCAGGTCTGGGGAAAGCGAAGAAGACACAGAAGTAAAAGAAGAAAAATCTAGATTGGAAAGAAAACTGGCGAGTCAAAAAAGAGCTCTCAAAGAACTCAACGAGGAGGAAAAAGAAAACAAAATAAAGGCGGAACTTATCTATCAGAATTACAGTGATTGTGAAATATTGCTAAATCAGGTACATAAGGCTAGAAGAGATGGAGATAGAGAAAAAATATATTCAGAGCTGAGAGACCACGAGAAAGTGATTCAGTTGAACGACTCAGACGAGTACGTTGTGGTAGAATTGGAGGGGGAGAAAAACGGTAAAAATTATAAGAAAAATGTCAAGCTCGACTTCAGGAAAGATGTCAATGAAAATGCACAGAAACATTACGAAGAGAGCAAAAAATGTAAAAAAAAGATAGAGGGAGCTAAAACCGCGATCGAAGAAACAAAAAAAGAGATAGAAGCAGGTGAAAAGGAAGAAAGAAAAAAAGAAAAAAAGAGACCTACCGAAAAATATTGGTTCGACAGGTACAAATGGTTTCACTCAAGCGAAGATCACCTGGTCATAGCCGGAAAAGACACGAAGACCAATGAAGAAGTAGTGAAAAAATACCTAGAAAAATACGATCGCTATGCACATGCTGAGGCAGGTGGGGCTCCTAGCGTAGTGGTGAAAAGAGGGGATGAGGAGGAAATAGGAGAAGATACCCTAAAAGAGGCCTGCCAATATTCTATAATACACTCAAAGGAGTGGAAAAGAGGTATCAGTGCTGGAAGAGCTTATTGGGTAGAGCCAGATCAGGTAACTAAGACAGCTGAGGCTGGGGAATCTCTTCCTACAGGGGCATTCGTGATAAGGGGAAAGAGAAATTATTATGACGATCTTCCTATGAAAGCAGTCCTAGGAGAGATAGAATACAAAGGCGAAAAAAAGATTATGTGCGCGCCCTCTTTAACGCTGGAAAACGAAGACAATTTGCTTAGAAAAAAGGTCGTTTTCATACCTGGAAATAGAGATAAAAACGATTTTGCCAATGAGATGTCAAACTATTTTTCTGTACCTATAAGCGAGATACAGAGTATACTTCCACCTGGAGATGTTAAAGTTATAGAAAAGGATTAGAAAAGAGTTTTTTTAACAAAAATCGATCTATTCTGTTTCTAAGAATGCTTGGTATCCCTTGAATGTATGATATAGATCTCCTTTAGATATGAGTTCAAAGGGGGCATGCATGCCTAATACCGGGGTGCCCGCATCTATCACATCTATATTGAGCTCGGCTAGGAACTTAGCTACTGTTCCACCACCGCCCTCATCGACTTTTCCCAATTCGGCGGTCTGCCAATACACATCGTTCTCGTTAAAGGTTCTTCTTATGAGTGCTACGTATTCTGCATGGGCGTCGTTAGCTGAATATTTTCCACCAGCCCCTGTAAACTTGTTTATGGCTATGCCATTACCAAAAGAAGCTGCATTCTGGACCTCATGGACGCTTTTGAACGAAGGATTTACGGCAGGACTTACGTCGCCAGAGATGGCCTTGGAATTATCCAGCATCACTCGATGGTCGTGCATCGTGTATTCATCCTTATAGAGTTTCAACAGTTTGGAATAAAAGGACTCCACAAATTCCGAGTTAGCACCAGTATTACCTTCACTGCCTATCTCCTCTTTATCGAAGAAGATAGCCATAGCGGTTTTTTTAGGACCTTCCAGCTCTAGTAACGCTCTAAGTGATGTATAAGCGCAAACTCGATCATCATGACCGTAGCCTCCGAGCATGCTCCTATCGAATCCAACATCTCGAACATCGTGTGCAGGCACTATCTCCAGTTCGGCGCTGGTAAAATCTTCTTCTGTGATGTCGTATTTCTCGTTCAATATCTTCAATACCTTCATCTTCACTTTTTCATCTACATCTTCCTCATCTATCGGTATTCCAGCGACTATAAGATTCAATTCCTCGCCCTTGATGACGTCCTTCATCTTCCTCTCACCCTGTTTCTTCTTTGAAAGATGAGGTAGGAGATCACTTATCACAAAGATGGGGTCCTCAGAGTCCTCTCCGATAGATGCATCTATAGGTGTTCCGTCCTCTTTGACAATCCTACCATGTATAGCCAACGGTATACTCACCCATTGATACTTCTTTATCCCACCGTAATAATGTGTCTGGAGGAGCGCAACTGAAGCCTCGCTATCCTCATATAAGGGCCTAGGTTTGAGATCTAATCGAGGTGCATCGATATGACTAGTCACGATATTACACCCATAGGTAAGATCTTCATCGCCTATTACGGCAGCTGCTATACTTTTATTCCTATTGATGAAGTAGACTTTATCGCCGGTATCTAGTTCTTTGTACTCACTTATCGCTTTGAAGCCTTTATCTCTCAAGAGTTCTTCTGCTCGTTCAACTGTTTTCCTTTCAGTCTTTGATGAGGATAGGAAATCTTTGTAATCTTCTGCAAATTCAAAAACCTCTTCTTTCTCTTCCTCATCAAGGTCTTCCCACACGTTATTGAGTGTAAAACCAAGTTCGTCTTCTAAGTTGGATTCTTCTTCGGACATAATTATTCTAAGAAGGCGTAGTCGACGGCATTATTTATTTTTTCTCGATGTATATCCGTAGACTTCTGTTTCTACTAACTCCGAAAGTATTATAAATCCCCCAATTATTGAATAGGTGCATCAATACGATAAAATTTACTGGACAGTGCTATAAACCATGACTGAACTTTTAGAGGAGTTGGAGGAAAAAAAAGAAAAGGCCAACCAACGGGCCGAAAAGTACAAAAAACTTAGAGACGAGAAGAACGAAGCAGCTAAGAAGTGGGTCGAAAAGAGGGACGAGTACAATACCAAAGTCAAAGAATCCATAGAGAAGGGTAATGAACTCAAGGAAGAGCGGAACGAATTGAACGAGAAAGTGAAGGAATATAAAGAAGAAAGAGACGAACTCAACCAGAAAGTGAACAAGTTGTCAAAGGAACTCAAACAAGAAAAGGAAGATGTACTTCCAAAAGATGGTAAATCTATCGAACAGCTGAAAAAAGAGATAGAAGAATTGGAGTACAAACAGATGACCAATGTTTTGACTCCAGATGAAGAAAAAGATATCATCGATAAGATTTCCGAAAAGCAACAAAAGTTGGATGAAAGGAGAAAATTGATCGAAGAGAACGAAAAGATAAAAGAAATCAGTGA
>CAYXPD010000137.1:0-4176 GCA_964466995.1 uncultured Thermoplasmata archaeon
TATCCATCAATTCTTTCTCGGGCAAATCGCTAGCGGTCCTATCTTCAACGATCAATATGTGAGGATCTACATGGATTATAACACTTCTTTCAGAACCTTCCCATTCATCGTCTCCAAGAACCTCTAGCTTGATCTCGTGGCGACCGCTCCCTTCTATTTCGAATTCTGTTCTGATCTCCGTAGGGGCAGGGCCATCTTCGATCGTTTTATCCCCATCAGCTACGACGACCTCTTCCTGATCTGTATGATTATCGGTTAAATTCCAGGTCGCGTTGAAATCCTCTGGACCTTGATTAAAAACATCGGCAGTTACTGCCAGAGTATCGCCGTGAGAAGGTGAGTTTGGAGAATAACGTAGATTTGCTATCTCCAATTCTTTTGGATATCTTTCTGCGGGTCTTTTACCAATATTCAGCCTGATATATTCATTGGCTTTTTCGGTAGTTCTATTCTCCACTGTAACTTTCACGCTGTATTTATCTTCTCGAGCTCCTGCATCTACTTGGATGCTCTCATTGATGTATCTATTTCTCGATCTTTCTTCCAAATTTACAGGTTCATCATGTTCATCCGAAAACGGTTCGTCTCCTACCACCGAAGCGTTCACCCAAATATCTTCTTCCATCGGATTGTTGATCCTCGCTATGATATCGATCTCTTCGCCCTGCTCAGCATAGTCCCTCCAATCATGTATATATCGGATATAGGCCTTTTCTATTTCAATTTGACCGGGAACCTCTTCGGACAGGATAGTCTCGTAGACCATCCTATTTGTATCTTCATTCCTTATAAATAGCTCAAGATCAGTTGCATCGGGCTCAAATATTTCTCCTTCTATCCTCGCTTTTTCATTTACTGACCAGATATCTTCGTCACCTTCTATCGTCAATTCTACGTCATTTACATCTTCACCGACACGGATTTGGGTTTCGCTAGTACCGTCCGCTAGTAAAATGAATCCAAGATCACCAGTATCTAGACTCCTACCCCCTTGATGTGTGATGTTTATATAATCAATATCACCTTCTCTCTCATACTCAACAACCATTTCCACGTGCGTTCTCTCTTCTGGTGAATCCAAGGTTGTCACTCCAGCATAGACACTAGAAAATAAAACAACAGTTATCCCTAGGGTCAAAATGGTCCCGACTACTTCAGAAACACCTTCTTCATCCTCAAACTTTCTACAAAGAGCTGACATGATATCTCCGACTTAAACAAAGACAGATTTTCTAGCTTATTTAAAGATTGTCCGGAAATATCCATCTATTCATGGAAAATAAGTCTCATTAACTACGGTAAATAAACCTTATCCAGAAAAAAGCAAAATCCAATTTTTTCATAAAATCGGTAAACTCATGAATCACAGAGAAAAAACTAAATTTTCGAAAGGAAAAGTTTATGTTTTGTGAAAACATTTAATTCCTAACAGTATATAGGTGTAAATATGGGAGAAGAATCTGACGTTGGAATATTAGAGAGGACGAAGAGTTTTTTTCGAAATAAATCTATCACTCCATCTGATAAAGCGGATGAATTCATAACGAAAAATTTACCGAAATATATAGATGAGTACAGGTTGGCGACTCGTTCCGACCTTAAAGGCGTAGATGAAAGGATAGAAGAGTTTGTGGAGGAATTGTCAGAGATGAAAGAGTGGAAAGAAGAGACCAAGGAAAGAGTCCATGAAGATCTTCACAGGATAGAGAGACTTGAAAAGAAGATGGGTATGAAGGAGGAAAAATGATGGCAGCATATACTACACTTATCGTGATATTGGTCCTGATCATCCTTGTCAGCATATACCTTTATTTCAGACAAAGAGCTAAAAAGAAAGCACTAGTGAGAAAATATGGTCATGAACCTACTCACACGGAGCTTTATTTTGAAGAATACTTCGAGGATATAATCGAAAGCTGGGACCTTGTTAAAGAAGGTGAAGCACAAAGATGGGCTGATAAGATGGAAAACAGATTGGATGATCTTTCAGAGAGTATCGAATCTTTGAAATCGAGAAAAAAACAGATCGATCAGGAATTCGAGGTGATGGAGAACAGGATAGATAAGTTGGAGACTCAGGAGGAGATGAGGTGAAAATATGGCTCTCGCAGAAACGATCTCTAATAATTTTTTAACTATTTTCTACTCGCTCGTTGTAATAGTGATACTCATAATCATTGCAAAAGTCCTTCATACGAGAGAAAAATCTCAGGAAAGAAAAGAACTTGCTGAATTGAGGTTGAAACATAAAAAATTAGATCTCCAGAGAAAGCAGAAGCATATAGATAAATTGAAGGAAGCTTCGATGGTATTGAAAGATGATGAGAAAGAGAAGATCGACAAGATAGAGAGAGATAAAGCCGTACTCTCTCGAAGGTCATTGGCTATGATGAACGAGATCGAAGAGAGGATGCAGAGGTTAGAAAGAGGAGCTGACAACGCAAAGTTGATGAAGACATTGAAGAAGGTAAATAGAGCTGAAGAAGAATTGTTTGGAAAGGAGGAAAGATAAAGATGAATGAATTTGCTAATAGGAGTGCGAAAAAGACTTCAGATATACTCGACCGGATTGAAGAAACTCTTTTCCCTGGAGAGCTCGAGATAGAAGGCACAGGCTACGATAGGGGTTTGTTCGACCGGAGATTGGAGAAGTATTTAGATCAGCATTTTGATGAATATATCGATGAGTTCGGCTTGGTCAGAGAACTCCACCTTGAAATATATGAGAGCAAATATAGAGACTGTGTGAATGATGTCGACGAACTTGAAGATTTTCAGAAAGATATCGAGGCCGAGCTTGAATCGTTGAATCGGAGACTTGATAAGATCGAGGAAAAACTGTAGGGAGGGGAATCGGTTGAAAACAGCGATCGGCAAGGAACGACTGAATCGCCTTCGAAGAGCGATAAATAGTTATATCCTCGCTCAGGACGATCCGGCCGAAAATCTAGAACTTCTCCAGAAGTATCTAAAGAAAAAAGGTATAGGCGAGATAAGTACTGAAGTCCTGAAAAAAGAGATAAAATCTCAACTCAAAAAAAGGAGAGAAAAAAAGAGAATGGAGAAGATCGAAACTAAGTTGTTTAAAAAAGATGACGAAGAAAAGAAGATTCGATACGGTTCCGCTTTCTGTGGTAACTGCGAAATGTATAAAGACTACCAGAAAGAATGCCCGTATTGTGGGGATCTTGAGATTACTAGATAGGAGGTTATCAAGATGAAAACTCTACTCTACTCGGAATTGATAAGGAAAAAAGTGGATACTCCAGCGGAAGAGGGTAAAGCAAAGTTAGTCGATATTTTAGCGAAAGAAGCTAAAGGTTATTGGGAGGCTGACGAGATCAAGATCGAGACCGGTCTAATAAATAGTAAAGGAAAATATTTTTCTACGAACGAACTCAAAAATGTTAAGAAAGATAACAATTTGAAAATTGATAAAAATATAGAGGACGGAAGAGTGTCCCCTTCGAGTGAAAACGAACATTTTCTTAGCCGTTTGGATGGAAGGAAAGTGGAAACCTTTGAAGGTAATGAGGTCGGTAGGATATACGATTATGAGATACTCATAAGTTCTCATCCTTGGAAGGTATGGAAATTATTGGTAAATCCAACTGGATTGTCTCCGTTGAAAAGAAGACTTAGGATACCAACAAAATACGTCAAGCAGGTCGGGCAAAAAAAGATAATTTTGAAAGAAGAGTACCAGGGTGTATGATTGGATGATAGTATATCTTCTCATCCTTCTATTGTTGATCTATTCCTTGACCATGACTTATCTATACTGGAGAGAAAAGAAGAGGCGTCAAAAAGAAAGATCCGTGAATGGGGATGTAGATGAAAAAATACGGGAGATAGGGAGCAGGTTGGAAGAGATAAGGGCGGAATCGAAAAAGACTAGTATAGAGCTCGATGACGAAGATTGGTGATTTTTTCTTTCCTAAGTATGCATAAAACTTAAATCTCCTGACTCTATTACTGTTTTGCTCCTTCAAAACCGAAGGATGGCGGACTGAAAAGATGGATGGGATGCCCTGATGTGTAGATATAAATTTGGAGACGAGAAATGTTCTTATCCTAGCAACATGGCACTCGAATGTGTGGGAGAGGATAAATGCCGCTTTTTGCAGGACTCGGACAGCGGATCACCTCCTATGATCACTGAGGAAAAGAGTGGTA
>CAYXPD010000138.1:0-4159 GCA_964466995.1 uncultured Thermoplasmata archaeon
GTCCCTTCTTTTCAGTATCTCCTCTTTAGCCTTTTCTTCCGATGTATCCGTAAATTCATCCAAGGTAACATAGGATCCCTTCCGGGTGGACATCTCCTCACCTTCAAAAGTCACGAAAGAATGAAAAACTATCTCAGGTAGAGGTTCTATCTGCAGAGCTTCTAGAGCCTCTTTTATAAATCGGCCGTGAGTCTTATGATCTTCACCTAGAACGTCTATCAAACCATCAGCTCTCCCTGCTTTCCATATATGATAGGCGATATCCCTTGTAGGATAAAGGTTCGTCCCGTCTTCTCTAGTGATGAATATCTTATCATCATCTAGTTTAAAATATAACGCTCCTTCCTCATCCTCGGTATCTTCCAAACCTGAGAGATCTTCTATCACATCTTTGACCGAACCATCTTCTATGAAAGAAGATTCATTCTGGTAGCTATCGAACTTTATATTGAGTCTTTCCAATGATCGAGTTATACCAGACAGGACTTTTTCTGAATTCTTCTTCAGAGAAGTGAAAATTTCTTCATCACCCTCTTCCATCGCTTTTATTATCTTCCTGATCTCAGATTCTAATCCTTCCTCTTCTTCCAACATCTGGCTTGCTTTTTGATAATACCTAACCAGGTCATAATCCTCCTTATCTCTCTTTGGCGGAGGCAAATCATCTTCCTCTAAATTCTTCTGACCCCAGGTAAGTATCGCCATCTGTCTTCCTATATCGTTGACATAATACTGTCTTTCGACCTCGTAACCTATCTTTTCGTAGATCCTTGCGAGAGTATCTCCTATTATAGGGTTACGGGCTCTTCCGACGTGTAATGGTCCATTAGGATTAGCGCTCGTATGTTCTATGATTATTTTTTTATCTTTTTGGGGGAGCTCACCGAATCTTTTTTCCTTCTTCAAACATCCTTCTATGGTTTTCTCAGATAGGTACCGTTCATTTATCTTAAAATTCAGATAAGGACCTGCTTTATTCACTTCTCCACGCTTCAGATCTATCTCGTCGTGGATCATCTCAGCTATAGACTCAGGATCTTTTTCAAGTATCGGAGATAGAGGGTAGCAGGGAAAGGCGAAGTCACCTCTCTCTTCAGGAGGTATCTCGATATCTATCTTACCCTCAGGAACATCTACTGCCCCTTTTATCTCTTCTATTATCTCATCTTTGAATTCGAGCATCGGGTAACTCATTTTAACTCCTCAATTTATCCTGAAACGAAGTATTCCGGCTACACCACCGAAAGCGTTCAGTAAAAGTTCGCCCTCTTCAGATTGATCTGATATCATCTCCACGTCAGTCCCGACCTTTTCGGCTTCATCGAAAAAGAAATCGATTATATCTTCCTTTTCAACCGAAGTCAATTCTGATCCACACTCCGGACAGGTATGTTCATCATTTCTAGAACTTGTATCAATAGTCTCAGTTCCTTGATTCCCGCAATTATCGCATTCGAAATCCAACAGCTGTTTATCTATACCGTCAGAGATGAGCAAGGTGTCCACTGCACCCATCCTGAGCGCTTTCAGCGTCTCTTCCTCTCCATAGACTGCTAGGCCACCTTTTGGATCTTTTATCTCCTCCATTAGCCTATCAACTAGTTTCTTCTCCTTCATAACCTCTAGGTCGGATAAAGTCTCCTGCGCATTCTCCATCAGTTCTTTCAAGCCGTACTCGTCCGTGTATCCCGTATTGAAGGTATCGATGATCTTCTTCTCAAGCTCATGATGTAGGAAATCTCCCTCCATAAAATCATCTTTAGTTCTTCCAGGACCACCTATCAAAAGGCCGTCGACATCTTCTTCGAGTAGAAGGCCGTTAGCTTTATCTCCGACCTTTTTGAAGTAATTGTGGGCTGCTTTTTCGATACTCCTCTCGAAACGCTGAGCGGACTGTCCACCTTTAGAGTGCTTGCTCGGTACCATGGATTGTATGTGATTCAATGTTTCTACTCTATTCCCACGAAGAATACCTATGGTGGCTTCGCTCCGATCGATCACGATCAGGCCGTAATTTTCTTTTTCTCCGGCCATATCCTTCAACGGCTCTACGTAAAATTCCGAATCACATCGATACGTAAAAGTCTGAAGTTTTTCCGGTGGCTCTACTGTCTTCGAGACCATCCTCGTTTTATCACCCTCGGCAGAGACTTCACCGACGAAAAAGATGACGCCGTTTTCAGGGACCTCGTCGATATATTTCAGCTTGCTCTTTATAGACTTCAAAGCGGATTGCACATTTTTCCTAGTAGATTTCGATTTGATGTTCGAACTCTCTGACATCTCCTCATTGATGTAAGAACTGACATCGTGGATAGATTTGTCAGGAGGGATGTATAGAGATATGAGTTCTGTCCCCCTCCCTCTCAAGTCTTCGATCTCCTCCACCGCTTTCTTGAATTCGTACTCGTCTTTCTTGGACATCTCCATGTTTATCAGATGGTAATTTCATACAGAAGTGATTGTTAAAAATCTTTCGTGAATCTTTAACCTACCGATATCTAGAGATTTGTTCTCTTTACTAAAAGATCTCTAACAGTTCTGATAATTCTTTTATCTCCAGGTCAGGTATCGTGTCTTCTGCCTTTTCATCATGCCTGTTCAACCAGCAAGTCCACATACCGACTTTTTCTGCACCTTTGATATCGCTTCTGAACGAATTTCCTACATACATACACCTTTCACTGCTTTTATTCACTTCATCTAGAGCGTGAAGAAATATTCTCTCGTCGGGTTTTCTAGAACCTACCTCTTCGGAAAAGACGAAAGTATCGAAGTATTCTTTCAACTCTAAAACACGGAGTTTCTCCATCTGAACTTCCTCTGTACTGTTCGTGAGTACACCCAACTCATATCTAGAATGGAGTTCTTTCACCACTTTTTCGGCTCCATCAACTTCAACCGGGATAGAAGGATATATACGATAGAATTCTTCATGGAAAGTATCGGTGAAATCTTGAGTAACGCCAAGTTTTTTTAGAAATCTCTCGCTCCTGTTCCATCGCAGCTCTTCCATCGGAACGGAATTCCTGAACTCCTCGATTGCCTCGCTGTCCGCGTCCTCAAATGCCTGGATTACGTCTTCCAAATCTACTTCATCGAAAACTTGATACTTATTCTTTAATTGATTAAGGGCTCTCCTGTGTGCCTCATGTTGATCGAATAGAGTATCGTCTACATCGAAAAAAATGACATCTATATCTTTTACATCCGATCTATCCATATTTGGAGGTAATCGAACTTTTTATAAAAGTATTACCAACTGCGAAAACAGCATTCATCAAGTCCATAACAATAAACATATAACCAATGTGTTATCTTCCACTAGAAAGGTGAGCGTCTTGAGCAAATCCGAAGGGGAGATTGTAGAGTATGAGCCATCCATGGCCAAAGATGTAGCGGAGATGCTCAACAAGTTCAAGGAATCTTGGCCAGGAGGTTTCGGAGGAGGGATCCCGTTCGATGAAGAACGGGTCAGTGATTGGTTCGACGAGAGTTCTTCTATAGCCAACCTTGTTGCGATAGATGATGACGGGATTCCGGTTGGAATCTGTGAACTCACCCCTCATTGGAGGGAAAAGGGCGCTGCCTATGTAGGTCTGCTTGGAGTCATCCAAAGGGCGAAGGGTAAAAAGTTTGGTAAACGCCTTTTACTAAGATCTATAGAAAAGGCTATCGAAGACGGTATAGAGAGAGTCGATCTTCACACGTGGTCCGGTAATCTTAACGCTATGCCGCTTTACAAAAAGGTCGGTATGTTCTGGGTCCCTGATACCACCGTTTACATGCAGGACTATATACCTCTATTACATCAGAACGAACTGACCAAGGGATGGTTGGATAAACACGATGATTGGTACCAGCATCAGAAGAAGGAAATAGAACAGGAACCAGACGATATGACGGTCCAGGATATGAAGATATACCGCTATAGATTCGAAGCTGAAGATGATCAGATGGAAGTCGACATCGACAGGTACGGGTGGGGCATAACCGGTATTTCTAGGAAGATAGAGGATGAGGAATTTACTGTAAAAGCAAGAGTCGATTCACACGAGATATTTGTAGGGATAGAGAACCGTTTTACTATAGAGATAGAGAATGATACGGAAGAAAAGAAAGAGATAGATATCGAGGTGAATCCTTTCGAGGGACTGAA
>CAYXPD010000139.1:0-2657 GCA_964466995.1 uncultured Thermoplasmata archaeon
CTCCTCTTGAATCTTATCCGGATAGTATATTCATGCAGGACACTGCATTAGTAGGTGAAGCCTCTAATACCGCAGTGATATGCAGGTTCGGCGTGTCGGAAAGAAGAGGGGAGGAGGACAGTGTAGAGAAATATTTTACTGAAAAAGGTTATGAGGTTAAGAGGATAGATCCTCCTGGTACATTAGAAGGTGGAGATATTTTAGTTACGGACCAGGAGAAGATATTCGTAGGGATATCAGAGCGAACCAATGAGAGCGGCATAGACCAGCTGTCTGAATACCTCCCTGATACGGAAGTAATCGCTGTCCCGGTTTCAAAAGTATTTCATCTCCTGTCAGGTGTGAATTTCATAGGCGGAGGGACTCTAGCTGTATGTCCAGATATAGTGGACCCTCACCATTTCGAAGGCTTTGACTTAGTAGAGATAAATAAACGTGAACAAGAGACTAGATATGAAAACAAGCCGATAAACTTACTTTATGTAGGTGAAGAGAAGATCTTACTCCCTAAAGCTTATAAAAATACTGGAGAGATCCTCGAAGATGAAGGATATGATGTTGTTAAGGTTAAGATATCTGAGTTCTGGAAGGGCGATGCAGGGATGACCTGTCCAATCCTACCTTTATATAAAGGTATATGAACCTTCTTTTATATACTTGAGGTGCAATAGTGGTTACTGAAAGTATTCTCGTAGAAAAAGATGATTGTACCACATGCGGAAAATGTGTGAATTGGTGTTCAGAAGACGCGATAATGGTTGAGGAACATCCTATAATAGATAAGGATGAGTGTATCTTTTGTGGAGAGTGCATGAGGGTGTGTCCGGAAAGTGTAATAGAAATAAAGGAGCCTAGATCGAATCAGAAAGTATACGAGGATTTTGCCGAAGTCTACAGTTCTGGAAAGTATCCTGAATTCAGTAAAGCGATGGCTGATCTGCTTCCTGATATGTTAGACCAGTTCGGTGTAGAAGGTAAACGACTACTAGATATAGGATGTGGTGAAGGAAGTTTTGCCGTGAAGATGGCAGAAAAAGGATATGAGGTAGTCGGTTTAGACATATCTTCTCGACAGATCGAAATCGCTAAAAAGAGAGGTGTGGACGGCAAAGTAGATTTCATTCTTCAAGATATGAGAGATATTTCTTTTAAAGATCGATTCGATATAGCTACATCCTGGTATGACACTTTGAACTATATTCTCGACAAAGATGAGTTACAACAAGTCTTCAAAGGAGTGTATAATTCACTTCGAAAAGAAGGTATCTTCATTTTTGATATGAACACCATCTATGTTATGGAAGAAATTTGGGATGAACAAACTCTAGTAAAAGAGGATTCAAATGAAAGATTTGATATGGTAGAGCAGAACTATGATGAAGAGAAACATATCACAAGTATGAAATTGACTTCTTTTTTACGGGAAGACAAAGATCGATGGAGGAAGATAGAAGAGGTTCATCGCGAGCGAGCATACAGTTTTGAAGAATTGAGAAGGATTTACACAGGAGTTGGATTTGAAGAACTAGCCTGTTGGAAAGATCCTGAGAAAAGAACGGATGCTGACGAAGAAACGGAGAGGGTTTGGTTCGTTCTCAGGAAGAGATGATAGGCAATATAATAATAAATAGTAACCATTGTACTATGGTAAATTGAAATTAGACTTGCCTTATCAAAGATGGAATAGTGCTGTAAAAGAAAGAGTCTCGAGAAGAAAATATCATCCCAAAGCTATTGGAGATGAAGATCTTAAATCCTTGGAGGAATTAGAGAAGGATTTGGAGAAGGAGTTTCCTCTAGCTAGAGTATTGATGATTAAGAGTAGTTTCGATGAGGTCTCTAAAAAGATAATCGGTTCCTATGGCTTGATAACCGGCGCCTCGAGTTATGCCATAATCATAGGGAAGACCTCGAAGGATGAGTACAAGGGTAATATTCAAGCTGGAATTGTCGGAGAAGGTCTAGTCTTGGAAGCGACTTCTCTTGGCTTGAACACATGTTGGATGGGAGGCTTCTTTGACAGGAAAGAGGTCTCATCTGAAGTTGAAATAGAAGATGATGAAGAGATATTGGCTATAACCCCTCTTGGTAAAGCTAAAGATTCACCTACTATCACCGAAAGATTAGTAAAACTAGCTAGCGGTAGTCGGAAAAGGAAACCGTTATCTGAACTCTGCAGTAAAGATTTTTCTAATAAGGCTCAAGATTGGATGATGACAGCTGTAGAACTGGCTCGTTTGGCTCCCTCTGCGATGAACAGACAACCCTGGCGTTTCGAGGTCGAAGGAGAAAAGTTGATTCTCACTTCCGCTATACAGACCAAAAATCACGGTGTATATCCCTATTTAGACTGCGGAGTAGCACTTCTCCATTTGTTGATCGGTGCTGGTGTTGAAGGAGTTGATGTTAAAATAGAATACGGAGAAGCACCCGTAGTTGCTACTCTTCGTCCTTGAATCAAATTTGACTGTATATGTTTAAATAGAAAAAGTCAGAAAAAAGGTTTTTGAAAGATTCATTCGGAGGCATCTCCTGGTTACTCCACTTCTAAGAATTCATCGTTTTCAATGGAATTCTCTTCACTCTTTTCTTCACTCGAGAATTCATCTTCTTCCTCCTGTTCTTCTTCCTCCACTAATGTGATTAAGGAAGTTTTG
>CAYXPD010000139.1:2667-4143 GCA_964466995.1 uncultured Thermoplasmata archaeon
CGAACATTATCGTCGCTATTATCACTATCAAGAGTCCCAGGAACATGAATAGGTTGGTCCGGTAGAACGGTATGGGATAGTCCTCAAAGGTCAACGTTTCCTCCGGTTCTTCAGAGATAACCATCGTAGTGGTTTCATTCACATCTACGCTGGTCAGCATATAGGTGGACTGGTATTCCGCTTCGACCTCGTAAGTGTCTTCAGGCACTCGGAAGGTTATATCGCCGTCTTCCGTGTAACCGCTCCATATACGGTCACCTCTGGTTAACTTTACGTGCGCATCAGAGATCTCTTCTCCGTCGCTGTCCGTTGTTGTTATAGTTAAATATCTGACATCGGTCTGAAGTTCAAGATCCCAAGTCTCTTCATCTGCGGAAGTCGTGAAGGTATCGCTGTAGATCACCGTGTCGAACCACTCGACGTTCAAATGCCATTCTTCAGCTGGCATCCTTTCTTTAATCGTTCCATCAGCATCGGCTGTTTCTTCAACGATCACATCTCTTGTTCTGGTACCTTCTGGATCGCTGATAGTCACTCTCGCGTTTTCTATAGGTTCGCCGCGCTCATCAACGAAGGTGAATTCTACCTCGTAAACTTCACATTCGATCACCGCTTGTTCGGTATCCTCTTGAATGTCTATCGAACTTTCAGAAGGACTTACTTCCACGTTACGCCAGTATATCTCAAACTCGTGTTCGCCGGAAGGTAACCGTATCTCGCCATTTCCATCGGAGTCGAGATCAGCGGTATTTGCTAGATGGTCAGTCATTTCGTTGTAAGCTCTAACTTCAGCTCCTCCTAGTCCTTCCTGCGATCCCGGTGCAGAGTCGACAGCTTGAACCTCTATATAATAGATCTCTAAACTCAATTCCAAGTCCCTGCTTTCAGTCAGTGCTTCATCTTCGAACGATCCGACCGAAACTCCTCTCCATCTAGATTCTATATCGTAAGAAAAGTCAAAAGTTTCGGGAAGTCTCAGGGTCGCGTTACCGGCTATATCCGTCATGGCGGCGTTGGCGACTCTATCCGTATCGTCGAATCTGAAAGTGAGATGAACGTCAGGAACGGATTCTTCTCTTTCATCCTCAACGCTGACCTCCAGGTAATACACATCGGCGTCGATTTCTATCACTTCGTTCGAATCCAGTTCATGTGTCGATTCGTCGACGACTTTAGTGAGCCATTCAGACCTCACATTGTACTCTTCAGAGTACTGAGTGCCGGGCAACTGAGAGACCTCGACAGTTCCGTCTTCTCCGGTTATCCTTCTCATGGTACTCCCGTTAGGATGTCCGATATGGATGTTGACGTTCTCTATAGGTTCGCCTTCGCTGTCGATGACGAGATAAGTCGGCGTGTAAACTTCGGTCGATATCGTAAGCGGGTCATCCTCGGGTACGTCCTCGTGTATCTCTACGGTCTCGTTGAAGACAACGACGTTTTCCCAATATATACGTATCATGTTGTCTCCGCCAC
>CAYXPD010000140.1:0-4118 GCA_964466995.1 uncultured Thermoplasmata archaeon
ATCTCTCTTCTCTTTCATCCAATTTTTCCTCAAGCGTATCAATACGTTTTTCCTTCTCTTGGACTTCTCTCTCTTTCTCTTTTACAGCAGTTTCTCTTTCCTGGAGTGTTTCCTCTCTAGTGTCTAACTCATTTTCTCTCTCATCAAGGTCATTTTCCCTTTTTCCTAATTTATCCTCTTTTTCCTGAATCTTTTCTTCCCAATCTTCTAATTCATCTTCACGGTCCTTTATATCTGAATATCTTTCCTCTAAGCCATTTTCTATCCCCTCTAATTTTTCCTCCCAAGTATCCAATTTGTTTTCTCTTAGTTCAATAACTTCTTCCACCTTTTGGATTTTTTCTACCCTATCTTCTAATTGATCCTCGTATACGATCAATTTTTCTTCCCAAGTATTTAGATCATTTTTTGTTTCTATTAATGTATCTTCCCTCTCATCTAGCATCTCTGATTTTTTACTGAGATTTTTCTCTCTATTGTTGAGGTCAGTTTCCCAACCTTCGAGCTGTGTTTCCCGGATATCCATATTATGCTGCGCTTTAAAAATCTCATCTTCTTTATTTTCAAGTTCGTTCTCCCAATACTCCAATTCTTTTTTCATTTCCTCGATAGAATTTTCTCTTTTTTCTAGATTCTCTTCCATTCTCTCGAGCCTTTCCTTTTTGCTTTCTAACTCATCTGCAAATTCATTAAGTTCTTTCCTTTCCTCTTCGATGTCCTTCTCTTTCTGTACTAGTTCGTCGTCCTTCTCCTCGAGTTTATCATCCTTTTCAGAAAGCTGATGCTCCCACTCTTCCAACTCCGCTTCTCTAAGGTCCTGTCTTTTCCTTCTTTTCTCTATCCCTCTTTCCTTCTCATTTAAAGAGCCCGATTTTTCTTCTAATTCTTTTTCTCTTCTCTCTAAATCTTTTTTAAATTTTTCTAGAGAATTCTTTTCGACTTCTAATTCTTTTTCAAGTTCAGATAAATTACTCTCCCAATCTTTCAGTTCGTCCTTTGTTTCAATCAAATCATTTTCTCTATCCTTCAGTTCCTCTTTTTTATCCCCGAGCTCTTCCTTTACATCCTGGATTTGCTCCTCCCATCCTTCTAGTTTAGTTTCTTGAATATCTAATTTCGTATCTTTTTGCTCTAGATTTTCTTCATATTCTTTTAGATTCCTTTCTTTTTCTTCTAAAGTTTCTTCCCACTTTTCAATTTCTTCTTCCTTTTTTTGATGTTTTTCTTCTTTTTCTTTCAACTCTTGAAGTTTTTTCTCTACTTTTTCTTTCTCTTCACCTAACTCTTTTTCGATATCTTCTATCTCGGCTTCTCTCTGTTCTAGTCTCCTTCGCTCTTCTTGGATTGTGTTTTTTTCAGCCTCGATATCCTCCTTCATCTTTTCGAGGCTGTCCCGCTTTTTTTCTTTCTCTGCTAGTCCGGATTTCAATTTTTTTTCTTGTTTTCCTATACTTTTTTTGATTTGTTCAAGATTCTTTTCTCTTTCCTGGGTCTTTTTTTCCTTTTCTTTGAGTTCTTCTTCCTTTTCAGCTAACTCTTTCTTTTTTCTCTCTAACAACTTTTTCTCTTTTTCTATCTCCTCTTTCTTTTTTTCTAGTTCCTTCCTTTCGGTTCTTTTTTCCTCCAGCTCTTCTTCCCATCTCTCAAGTTCCCTTTCAAAACGTTCCAATTTATTTTCTTTTTCTTCTAGGTTCTTCTCTTTTTTCCTCAATCTTTTCACTAATTCATTAACATCTTTCCCACTATCTGTTTGAACGTTTGTTTCACCGTCATCTGACTTTTTAACGATATCCTCCTCATCTATCATTTCTTCAATAGATTCTTCCTCAGGAGATACAAGTTTAGACTTTTCTTCAAAACTCTCACTTTTTCTTCTCTGCTTTACACCTTCACCTGCTCCTCTTTCTTCGCTAGAGCTCAATTCTACCATCAAATCGATATCGATTTTATCTGTGATCTTATGGTCTTCAAATTTTGAGATGATCTGATCGATATAAAAATTTGAAGTCGAATGAGAGTAAGAATAAAGTTCTAAGATGCTTTCCTCATTTGAAGAAAGATTAGCTATCTCGTTCAGAGCTTCTCTGCCCTTGAGTACCTTACCAGTTTTTTTTAGATTTGCAGCAACCGGTAGGGCTTTCTTGAATACTATTTTTCCCTCAAATTGAGTCCCTCTTTTTTTATAGATGAGATTCATGTACCCATCGAGATTTTGACTTTTCACCTCATCCACTAGATCTTTTAAAGCATCTTTGCCCCCCAAAGAGGTCAATAACCTTTTCCCAGCGGGTATTTCCATTATGGAATTCCTCCTGTTTTACGAGATATTTCTTCATTATATGAATAGATTTAATCATATAGAAGTTTCGGTTGATTACCAGATGGCAGCAGGGGTACTTATGTAATTTTAAACCTTATCAAGTAGGTATTCTTTAGCTTTGTATAGCGCGATAGTTGTATGAGGATGTGTGATCTCATTTTTTTCCAACATCTTGTATACTTTTTTCATTGGTAACTTTATGATCTCGATATCTTCTCCTTCGTCGTGATTCACTTCTCCTCCTTCTTCTGCACTTCCTACGAATAGATGTGCCTTTTGGTCGTTCAAACTTGCGATGGGATGATATTCACACAATTTTTTACAACCATTGAGTATATATCCTGTTTCTTCTTCTAGCTCTCTTTTTGCGGCCTCTTCCGGTGTTTCTCCTTTGTCTATAAATCCTGCTGGGAGTTCGATGACTTTTTTATCGATAGGATACCTATAGTTTTTGATCAATACCAATTTTTGTTCTTTTAAAGGTAGAACACCTGCGAAATCTGGAAGATCAAATATAGTGTATGTTTTTTCAGTTCCATCAGGTAAGACAACTTCCTCTTCTGTCAATGTGAAAAGTGTAGATTCAGCGATCCTACGAGATTCCTTTTTTTCCCATCTAGACATATCTATGCTAACACAATAGGATGTATTTTTTTCTTATCCAAAGAAAAAAGCTTCCAGGAAGAAAACGCCTCCTATGATAATGAATAGACCGCCGGCTATGAGATCTATTTTTTTCCTCTTAAAAAAGTCACCCGTCTTAGAGCCTAACAAAACTCCTATACTGATTATTGCTCCCATCCCTGCCAAGGATCCGACAAGGACCAAAAAAGGGGAACTATACCGGGCCGTTAATGCTATCACGACCAGTTGTGTTTTATCACCCAATTCAGCGAATATGGAAAATAAAAATGAACTCGCAAATACACTTTTTCTTTCTTTTTCAATATTTATTTTTTCTTTTTTGTGGTTAAAGAGAGTATATATGCCGAAGGATAAGAAGATGATAGATGCTACGATCTTCACGTAAGTTAGGGGGATGTATTGAAAGATGATGGTCCCGAAAGCCACCGCTAGTAAAGTGACGAGCACGATCCCTGAAAAAATACCTAGAAAAACGGTTTTGTTCTCATATTTTGAAGCAAGCGAAATGGTAATCAATTGACTCTTATCTCCTATCTCCGCGACGAACACGGATGAAAATGTAATCGCGATTATAAATAACCAAAGCATCGATGTATGTTCTATTTCAAAATATAAATAGCTTTTGCTGAGCAGTTTATTCTCTACCCACATTAGATTTATATTAGAAGAGTAATTAGATGTAATCGTGTAAACCGTGAAAATTTCCTTGTTGATTCTTCAACCCCATCACATAGATTTCTTCCAAAATCTCTACAGTGAGTTGGAAAAAGAAGGTCATAAAGTAGTAGGTCTAATCAGAGGTGACGAGATAAACAGACGTTATCTTTCAGAATCTGATATGAGGCACAGTTTTTTTGGAAGCGAAACCACGGGTCATATTCCTGAATTTGTTTGTTCTACTCGAAACAAGTTCTCTTTGACAAGCAAATTACTCGCTTTCAGACCGGACCTCATATTATCTGTCAATAGTCTTCCTTCCTCTCCTTTCAACTCGATATTTAATATGACTTCGATCGTTTTCTTGGATCACAAACTTAAAAACAAAGAGGAAAGAAATTTGTTCAATTATGCGGACAATATAGTTACTCCTGATTGTTATCCTTTCGATGTCCCGTCTGAGAAACATCTCACCCACCCAAGCTATCACTCTTTG
>CAYXPD010000141.1:0-3235 GCA_964466995.1 uncultured Thermoplasmata archaeon
AAAAGAAGAATAAATCAATCTGCTCTGGTTGGTTATAAGGTTCATCGGCAGTCCCAGTATTCCTGCATCTTCTGGAGGAAATATCAAGTCTTCAGGATAATTATGCTCCCTGAAAAAGACATAGTACCTAGAATATAGAGGAAATCTGAACCTGTTAAAAAGTAGATAATAGTCTTCCCCCATGTTCATGAAAAATTTGAATGATCCGATGAACCACGTGATAAAATAGATACCAAAATAGCCTCCTATGGTCTGTAATGTCTTTTTTATTAAATTCTTATCCAAGACTTTGTCCTTGAAAAGCGACAATAACTTTTGATTTAGCCTTGTTATTATACCTATATATGAGGCTGTCCCGATCATCAAACCAAGGAACATTATCCCCTGTCCTCGACTTCCCAAATTGTAAACAAAAACTGGATTCCAGCCATTCATCAGTGCAGGGAGAATCTCGTTAACGCTGAAGTACTCGTATTGGGCACCAAGATCTACACCTCCCTCTCCATAGATCAAATAGTCCGCAAAAGGAGGAATCAATAATAGCCACCAACCAAAGAGAAAAACGTTCATTATCTTTTTTGGAGGTCTTTTTGTTAAAAGGTATACAACGAGAGCAGCCATCAAAAGCTGAGGATAGGAAAGTAGAACGTGTTGAGTAAAAAGATATCTTCCATAACCGTGGTACTGTCCAACGTGGGCTTCAAAAAAAGATCTTATCCCTGCTATGATGAATATATATATCAAACCAGCAGTGAGGTTAAACCTATCCTTTTCGAGAAAATCTAGAAGTCTTTGTGTCAAACTCTTGTCATTCATTTGTTTAGAGAAAATCACTTTATTTTATTTATAATCTTTTTTCTACTAACTCAGAAAAAGCCCGTATATCTCATCACCGAGTAAAGTACGATGATGAAATAAAGAACAAAAATCGGTCGATGGTCTTCATAGATATAATAAATATACGCTGAGATGAGAGAAAGAGGAATAAAGACTATCAAGTCGAAAAGGTTAGGAAAAAGGAAAAGTGGGCTGAGGAAAAGAAAAACAATCAATATTGTGACGATCTTTTTCCCTTTTTCTCTACCATATATAGTATATATGTTATTGACACCGGATTCTTTATCCCCTTCATAATCAGATAATGCGTTTATATACGGAGATACAGAGAGCGCTACGAAGATGATCAAAGATATCGATGCTAATTCATCATAGAATGGAACGCCTCGAAACAAAAACCATCTGCTAATTTCAATCGATATGGACCAATATATGTAAGAATACATCCCAAAAAAGAAAGCCACAACACTAGCGTAACCTACACAAACGTACCCGTAAACTCTTTCTTTCAATCTTATTGGAGGTCTCGAGTATAAAACAGCCGCTAATACAAAAGTTGAATTCAGAAGAAACATGAATATGCCGAGATACAAACTTATCAAAGTTGAAGTTACCGCAAAAGCCACGGCGATGTTTTTGTAGGTCGTAGGTTCGATCTTCCCAGCCACTAGAGGTCTATCTGGATGGACAACACGATCAATATCGATATCATAGATATCGTTAACCATAGCAGTGAACTGCCATGTAAAAATCATACACAATGCCGGGAGAAATATAAATATAAGATTCCAAAGATTAGTGATATCAACCGTATGATTGTTGACCTGGGACAGGACTACGAAACCTATAAAAGTCATAGAGATGAAATGCAAGGTTCGAAAGATTTTCAGGTTAAAGATGAAATGTTTCAGTAGTCTCTTTTTCCAAACGAACATGATCATTAAGATGATAACGGATAGTTGGATCAAAAGGATGAGAAGTAATAATCCCAAATGTTTATCATAAACTATGGATGAAAAATCTGTCGATTTTATACCTGTGATGTTGTATTGGGAAAATATACCTATAAAGCCAATAAAAGAGAAAAACATTCCAGATAAACCACTGATCGAATTGCCCAAGTTGCTCTTATTTGATTTCTTAACGATCAAAATGCCATTCAATGAGATCAAAAGATAGATAACTAGAAGCCCATTATTGATATCATTATTGAATAAGAGTAGTTCCATCATAGAAGAGGAGCCCATCAAGTTAAGATAAGAGATATTGCCTCCAATTAAGCACGTTATCAAAGGAGAAATTGCGATTAACCAAAATATCAATGATAGGCTGATAACTGATTCACTTATCGATCTATTATCTGAGAGAGAATGGACTATCGCCAGCATGAAAAAATATAGTATACTAAAGGCAAGGATATTCAAATAAAAGTAAGAAAGAAAGATATTCAGATCCGTACCTAATAACATTTTAAATGAACTATCTAAAATACCTAGGAAAACTAAATATATAAAAATAAACAAAATTATATTCTCTTTCGCCAATGAAGAAATTTTATCCAGCCAAGTTATCTTGTTCATTTAATAATTCCTCCTCATTTGAGAAACTACGGTACTCGGTTTAAAACTGAAAAAGTAGAAGAAGCGCCATAGCCAGAAGAGGGTATCTAGAAGAGATGAACCATTTTGGCATATTCTTTGCAGCCTCTTTGCAAGATAACTCTAGGTCTTCTTCTCCACCGGCTTCGTATATATCTCCACCTATCCTTAATATCATCAAAGTGTTTATGATCCCAAGGATGATGAAGATAACACTAGAATAGGTGCTGTAAAAAGTCCATCCCAGCTGTATAGGCTTCAATATCACTCCTATTATAGCTACGAGTCCTCCGAACGTGGTGAAAAAGAAGGCGATTCTCATCGTTTTTCTCATACTCAAAATATGAGCCCATGTTTGGATATCTTCCTCCATATCCTCCTTGTAATCCTCACAAGTGTTCACTAGAGTAATACCCTCATTCAAAAGAGCATACCCGATACAGAAAATGATTATATGCAGGGATAATGAGTTCTGAAATATGAACCAACCACCTAAAATCGGCAGAGTATACAGTCCTACAAGTACGGGAAAAGGACTGAAAAATCCTCTTCCCTTTATCCTGATAGGTTCAGCAGAATAGATATACCCAAAAATCAGTCCAGACAAAGATAAAAATGAGGTTATGTAATAACCTCTCATCACTAAAAATGAAACGAGACCTAATATCGCGATTACCTCGAAGATGATGATCTTTTTTACGTTTTCCTTACCCAGATTCCGAACAGCGGAACTCATATGCTGTTTATATTTTTCATCGATGTTTACATCATAAAGGCAATTCACATTGCAGGCAAAGGTT
>CAYXPD010000141.1:3245-4102 GCA_964466995.1 uncultured Thermoplasmata archaeon
TATCAAGAGAATTTAAAGCCCAATATATACTACTGAAATCGATGATAAAAACTGGGATATCGTTGTCGCTCCAAGGATCAAACCCAAAAGAGGATGCGGCGGTGTCCCCACCTGAATCTTAGCTCGACTGATCACCAAAAAGTTTTTGATGTAATATGACCAACTGTATTTACCATCCATTGTTGTAATAAAAATAATCGTCGTATATAAATCTATCTGAAATTATATTTTGTATGCTGCTTCAAACTATTTTAAGATACTAGGAACCGAAATAAATATATTTTAAAGAAGATATGATGCATATCCACAGAAATCAAAGAGTATGTACGGGGTTTATCGAAAGTTAAGAAACTATAGATGAGATCCATGTCGAATGAAAATACTTATGACAGGAACAAAGGTCTGCCATTATATTCCCCTAGAAAAAAAGGAAAGGATGACATAATAAAGGGGATCGAATTATTGAATAAACTGTCAGGGCTAGACCATTTCCTAAATATTGGGTACGCGGACTCTTTTTTCGAATACTGGTTACTGAAGCCTGGTATATCCTCAAAAAGATTGACTGAAGAATTGATAAGACCGATCTCAAATATAATAGGGGAAAATATACTAGTTATCGGAGCCGGCAAAGGTGGTGAATTGACATTATTGAATGAACTCACTGGAGCCAAAATAATAGGGGTTGAACCCTCCGAATATAATATCATGCATGCAAAAGAACTGGTTAAAAAAGAAAATAAAGGTAAAGATATAAAAATACTGAAGGGGATCGCTGAAAGACTTCCTTTTCCAGATCAATTTTTTTCTTGCGTATATTCTTGCGAGGCCGCTTTCCATTTTGAAGATAAGAAAGC
>CAYXPD010000142.1:0-4098 GCA_964466995.1 uncultured Thermoplasmata archaeon
ACAGGAAAGCTGTAAGCTTTCCTTCGACATCGGGAATGTAATTCCCGAAATGAGTCAAAGACGTAGAAAAATCTAGCAAAAGTTACGTCTTTGACTATAATTTAGAAATTCGGATTTTTTGTATGATCTTTAGAAAGTCTAGTTTACATGACGAAAGCAGAAATCTTTAATATGTTTTTCAAAATCTAGAAGCAAACCATGGATAAAAAGCGGGTCATCAAAGAAACACTCCCAGTCCTTTTGCTTGTTGTTTTAGGAGGTGCCTTAGCGGGTTCAGTTCTAGCTTGGATGGAAGAGGTATTGAGTGAAATACCTGGGTTGATCATAATCGTTCCCGCAATTATAGATATGAGAGGGAATATATCGACAGCTTTAAGTTCGAGATTAGGTTCCGCTTTTCACCTGGGATTGATACACCAAGGGTTATTTTCAGACGTAGGTAAAGAAAATGTGAAAGGTTCTTTGGCTCTGAGTCTATTCACATCCATTTTATTTCCGATATTTTTATGGTTGATAAGCTTCGTCTTGCCCTTTGAGATAACTTTTAGGAGGTTGGGAGTGATATTTCTCATCTCCGTTTTTACAGGTGTTACCGCTGCTTTTGTACTCATAATCATATCATTTACCATTGTAGCTACATCTATCAAATTCGAGATAGACCCAGATAATGTAAGCGGTCCAGTGCTTACCACCGCTGGTGATGTCTTCACTTTGATCATAATGTTCGGATATTCAAATCTGTTCTGGTGGTGGTTATTATGAGTTCTTACAACTGGAAAAACATATTCAAGGAAAGTGCTGGACTTCTAGCCTTGATGGGATTTATCGGGGTGGCAGGTGGTTTCGTTCTTGAATCTATCGAGGAAGTGCTTTTAGCCGCCCCAATACTTTTATTTTTGGTTCCGATATTAAACGACGTAGGAGGAAATTTAGGAGCTGTCTTAGGTGCTAGGATAAGCTCATCTCTCCATACAGGTGAAATCGATTCAACCTTCAAAGACAAAGAGCTCCAAGAAAATGTATGGATGATGATGGCGATGGGATTTTTGGTCTTTTTCCTTTTTGGTCTAGTTGTGGCCCTCACTAGTTTCTTTCTTGGTTTTGGCATAACCCCGCTAAATATATTCACTATCATAATAGGCGCAGGATTTATTACTATCTTTTCGATTACTCTAATAACAACTGTGGTGGCTTTGTGGGCTTATCATAAAGGGTTAGATCCAGATAATATAGTTATTCCCGTAGAAACTACTCTCTGCGACTTTATAGGCATAATAACTTTGGCTTTGATGGTATGGTTGGTGATAATGTGAATGAAAAATCCAAGAAGGAAGAATTAGAAGAAGATCATGCCGAGCTCGACTATGAGGATGAATCTGTAAGAGAATTATTGACATTGATGAAAGATGATTCTGAGCTTATCGCTGATTTAGCTTATGCCGCGATGGTGTTCGAGAACGAAGAGCTGGCGGAAGAAGTACACAAATTAGAATCAGAGATGGACAAGATGATGTATCAGATAAGATTGAAATCTATGCTCGGTGCGAGAACAAGAAAAGATGCAGAACAGCTAAGCGGTCTTCTACAGGTAGCCTCTGCTGCTGAACAGATATCTGATGCAGCTGAAGATATGGTAGAGCTTCTTCAAGCTGACGTTGAACTTAAACCCCTACTTCCACATCTTTTGAAAAAGGCGGATGAAAAAGTGTTTACTCTTAAAGTGGAGAATGGTTCCGATCTTGCAGGGAAAAAACTCGGAGAACTTCAGCTGGAATCTGTCACCGGAGTTAGAGTTATCGCCATAAGAGACGAGCTTAAATGGATTCACGGTCCAAATGGAGAAACAGAACTACAAGGTGATGACTTACTGATAGTCAGGGCCCATGAAGAAGGATACGAAAAACTTTGGCCAATCGCCCATAAAGAGAAAAAATGGGAGGGGCTGGTAGAATGAAAGAGGTAGAAGAAAAACTTCTAGAGATGAAAGATACTTCCGAATTGATGCTTGATTTAGCATATTCCTCTCTATTGTATCACAATAAAGAAATAGCGGAAGAAGTATTCAACCTTGAGCAAAAAGTCGATGATCTACAAGATTCCATATACACAAAGATCTTAGAAAATGACGACGAAATCGATCCGGACAAGAATTATGTTCTTTTCAAGATGGCTGATTCGATTGAAAGATTCGCTGATGCAGCTTTGGATATCGCCGACGTAGTTCTGAGAGATATTGACCTGCATCCAGTTATAAAGCAAAGCCTGGAAGAGTCCGATGAACACATGGTAAG
Organism: uncultured Thermoplasmata archaeon; assembly: GCA_964466995.1. Taxonomy (GTDB): domain Archaea; phylum Thermoplasmatota; class Thermoplasmata; order Halarchaeoplasmatales; family Halarchaeoplasmataceae; genus Natronoplasma. Next base: position 2,292 of record CAYXPD010000142.1, read on the forward strand.
GAAAGAGATTCAAAAAGGAGCTTTTCTAGACGGTAAGACCCTTGAAGAGTCAGATATGACTACAGAGATCGGTATGAAAGTCATCGCCATCCGAAGAGGAAATAATTGGGCCTATGGGCCAGATAAAAAAGTGACGTTGAAAGCCGGCGACATAATATTCGCTAGAGGACCTAGAGACAGTGAGGACCTGCTGGATAAATGGATCGGAGCTACAAGTTAGAGAGAGCCAAGTAGATAACTATCGTATACCATTTTCGAGATCTTCTATGACGCTTACTATATCATCAGATTTCACTAGACCTGATGCTAACAGAACTCCTTCCGTGCCCAGTTCTAAAGCCGCTTTGACATCTTCACCTGTTTTAACTCCGGCCCCACAGAGCACTTTCACCCCACGATTTGCCTCCTTTACCTTTTCTACAGCCTCTTTCACGACTTCGGGCTTTGCAGACGAGACCGAAACATCTCCTCCTATCAATTCTGGGGGTTCATAGGCTACGAAGCTGGGATCTAAAGCTGCGGCTGAGGCAGCTACTTCTGGATTATTAGCGCAGACGATCGTTTCTACACCTTTTTCTTTGCACCGCTTTACTATAAACTCGATATCAGATAGTTTTAACCGTTTTTCAGAGTGATTTATCAATGTACCATCGATACCGGCATCTTTCATCGTCTCTAGAAGGGTATGGCCTGTATTACTACCGGGTTCTACTGCGTCTACGTGTTGAGAAAGTACAGGTAGATCTGTTTTTTCACGTACTTTTCTAACGTCTGCTGTTTGAGGAGCTACAGCCCAATTTTCACTACAGTTCTCTTCTATAGAAGAGGTGATCTCTACGGCTTTATCACCTATGGAAGGACCATACGTTTTGTAATTAACTATTATTATCGGGGTTTTCAACATGATATCACTTCAAGAATTAAGATTGAGTAGTTAAAGATTGTGGAATTTTAAATCTAATAATAAACAAAATCCTTAAATTGACCTATCCCGATTCTCATCCATGAAAGCAGTAATTCTTGCTGCGGGGGAAGGTACAAGATTACGTCCCTTCACGGCTACAGAGCCTAAAGTGATGATACCAGTGGCAAACAAACCTATCCTTGAATATGTTGTTGATGCCATAGTCCAAAACGGGATAAGAGATATCATCATGGTGGTCGGTTACAAAAGACAAAAGATAATGTCATATTTTGGAAATGGAGATGATTTTGGAGCAGATATAGATTATGTGGTGCAAAAAAATCAACCCCCTTCTGGAGGGACCGCACACGCTCTCTATCAGACCAAAAACAAGATCGACGAAGAATTCATATTATTTCCTGGGGACAATGTGATATCGAAAGAGACTGTTTCCGATCTTTTGGAGAATAAGGAAGAATATACTATACTGATAACCAGGAGTGAAAATCCTTCAAAATATGGCGTAGTAACATTGAAAAGCGGGGGGAAGACTGTAGAAAGAATTATCGAGAAACCCGAGAAAAGTCCTAGTCACCTTATATCTACTGGTATCTATTCCTTCAAACCAGACATTTTCGATCATATAGAGAAAGTGATGAGCGAAGGAGATTATGATATCCCTTCTGCGATAGAAAAAATAATGGAAACGGATGATATCAAAGCTATAAAAACCAAGGGAGATTGGATAGATGCCGTTTATCCGTGGGACCTGCTTCAATTAAATAGAGCCGCTTTAAAAGAAACAAGTAAAAAATACAATGGGTTGATAGGAGAAAATGTAATGATCAAAGGCAACGTAAAGATAGGGAAAGGGACGCGTATAAGAGGAGGATCTTTTATCGA